>JAESQP010000081.1 GCA_016765075.1 Gammaproteobacteria bacterium | reverse complement strand
CTTCGGTGGCAGAAATAATGGCAAGAGGTGGGCGGTCAGCATCGATTCGACGGATTTTCTCATTGCTGAGGGCGCTGAATTCCTGTATGCCACTGAGTAACATACTGACTTGACCACCAGTCATGGCCAAATAGACATCAGCAAGGATTTCAGCATCGAGAAGAGCGCCATGTAGCTGACGAGACGAATTATCAATGTTGTAACGACCACATAGCGCATCGAGGCTATTACGTTGGCCAGGATGCAGCTTACGCGCCATAACTAAGGTATCAGTAACGCTGCACTGACCGTCGATTTTCTGCATACCCACTTTGCTAAACTCGTGATCGACAAAGCCGACATCAAAGGGGGCATTGTGAATAATTAACTCAGCGCCTTTTATATAGGCAAAAAAATCGTCGGCGATATCAGCAAAATAAGGCTTATCTTCAAGGAATTCATTGCTGATACCGTGGACTTCCATCGCTCCAGGGTCGATATCACGATCAGGCTTGATATACTGATGGTAGTCATTACCGGTGCGACGGCGGTCTACTAGCTCAACACAACCAATTTCGATAATACGATGCCCCTGTGTCGGATCAAGGCCAGTGGTTTCAGTATCTAATACAATTTGTCGCATAATGCTTTGCTAACCTACCATTTTATACAGAGCATGGCGCAACGAAACGGCGGATAAAATAGTCAACGTTGAGCTACTTGTATGGTTAAATTTATTTTGCTAGTCGCTTAACTTCCGGTGTGTCAGCAAGGTCTTTTATTACTTCTTTCAATTCTTCCGTAAAATCAGCTTCTTCTGCTACTTCACCTATGGCATGTATTAAGTCTGTGTAGAAATCTTTATCGCCAGTTAGCCTGTGCCAAAAATCTTGGCCGATGTAAATTGGGTAATGATAATCGCTGGCAATTCGTTTGTAGTGGCCACTTAGACTCGCAGTATCACCATAGATTATTCCAACAACCATATCATCATGCGTAATCCGTAAATTATTTGTACGCCCAAGATGAATCACATTTTTAAAGTGCCCTGCTATTGTTTCAACGTCATCTTTATTTATGGTATTTGGCCCAGATTTAAGTTGGCAATAAATTTTATTTTTGTTTATCTGGTCGATGAATTCGATGTCAATGCCAGAAGTTGTACTGCCAAAGGAAGACAAAACCTCATTAGTAAATTTCTGTATATTTGTACCGAAAGAAGTCGTTATTGACGTGCCTAAGGCGCGTGGATACACAAGAGCTTTAGCAATACCTTCTGGTTTTGCTTCGCCTGTTAAAAAATTAGCTAAATAGACGGCTAAAAACGGGTTTATGTCGAATTCTGATGCGTCTTTTAGTTTTTTTGTATTTTTAATATGATTTTCAGCGATACTGTTTTTGAACCATTTTTGCGCTTTTTTTAAAATAATGTCTTTTTCTGCTTGATTCATATCCAAAGCCGTTTATTATTAGTAACCATGTATAACGTTGAGCAACCTTAGCATGAAAAATTACTACTCTTTATCGGAAACAGCAGAGATGCTGTCGGTATCTAAACAAACACTAAGGCGGTGGGATAAAAATGGCAAACTAAAAGCGACTCGGATGCCGAATGCATACCGAGTTTATTCACCAGAGTCTTTAAAACCTTATGTCGATGTAGACTTGGTTCACAGTGTAAGAGAAACAATTGAAGACCACAATATACCCATAAAATCTTTTTCTGTTTTAGAATTATTTGCTGGTGCTGGTGGGTTAGCTTTAGGACTTGAAAAGGCGGGATTGTCTTGTAAGTTATTGAACGAAATTGACCCTTGGGCTTGTAAAACATTGCGTAAAAATCGCCCACATTGGAATGTTATTGAGGGTGATGTAGCAAAAATATCTTTTAAAGACCACAAAGGCCAGATTGATATTGTAACGGGTGGTTTCCCTTGTCAGGCGTTTAGCTATGCAGGCAAAAAAAGGGGGCTAGATGATGCCCGAGGCACATTGTTTTATGAATTTGCCCGAACAGTTAAGGAAGTAGAGCCGTTAATTTGTGTTGGAGAAAATGTTAGAGGCCTTGTGTCTCACGAGAATGGAAAAACCCTACAATCAATGATTCAAATTTTAGAAGAATTGGGTTATGACGTTTTAATGCCTAAAGTGCTAAAAGCTGTGTTTTATAAAGTACCACAAAAAAGAGAACGACTTTTTTTGATAGGCATAAAAAAAGGCAGTGGAATTAAATTTAATTATCCTAAGCCTGATAATAAAATGATGAATTTATCTTCGGCTCTTAAATCTGGCGAACTTTTTGATACAGATGTTGCTGAATCTGTTGGGCAAGAGTACCCCGCCAGAAAAAAAGAAATTATGGATATAATACCTCCTGGCGGTTATTGGCGTGACTTACCAATTGAAGTGCAAAAAGAATATATGCTTAAAAGTTACTATTTGGGTGGTGGAAAAACGGGTATGGCAAGACGCATTAGCTGGAATGAGCCTTGCTTAACATTAACAACCTCACCGGCACAAAAACAGACAGAAAGATGCCACCCAGATAGTACACGCCCCTTTCAAACTAGAGAGTATGCAAGAATACAAACTTTCCCAGACGAATGGCTGTTTGAAGGAAGCATGAATCAAGTATATAAGCAGATTGGAAATGCTGTGCCTGTGAATTTAGCTTACGCAGTGGGCAAGGAACTTGTTATGTCTTTAAATGAGCATACAGTTGCTGAAGAATTAAGAAATAAATTTAAATCTAAAACAAGACCTGAACTAGCGTACGCCTAGCCCGCACTTCTCACCAGAGGGCAAGATGATTGCGAAGAAATTTGATTTTACAGTAGATTTTATAAGGCAGTGCAATGCGAGCTGCATTTTCGACCGAAGAAAATTCGTTGTAGAACCAAAGATCAAGCGAGAACTCGTCATCCTGGTGAGAAATTCGGGCTAGGGGGTGTTAACAATTACCTTCGTTAGCGTGATTGTGAGTCATTTTTCGTGCTAGCGAGACGCACTGAGGCGTAATAGTTGTTCTATTACAACGAAGTGCAACGCTGCCAGCGCGGAAAAGGGCCACAATCTCAGCACGAACGGTAATTGTTAACACCCCCTAGGCAACCTCTGGTTAAAAATATTACCCTCAGCTAACTTGCGCTGCCTGCATTTCATCGATACCACGATTAGCAAGCGCATCAGCACGTTCATTACCCGGCTCGCCGCTGTGGCCTTTAACCCATACCCAGTCGATTTGGTGACGCGCCACCGCAGCATCAAGCCGTTGCCAAAGATCAATATTTTTAACCGGTTTTTTATTTGCTGTTTTCCAACCGCGGCGCTTCCAGTTGGCCATCCACTGAGTAATGCCATCCATAACGTATTTGGAATCGGTCAATAAACGCACTTTACAACCGTGCTTTAAGCTTTCTAAAGCGACAATAGCAGCCATCAACTCCATTCGATTATTGGTCGTTGCTGGCTCACCACCGTAGAGGACTTTTTCGTGTTGGTTTTTGCGTAAAAAAACACCCCAACCGCCCGGGCCTGGATTACCGCGACAAGCGCCGTCGGTATAAATCTCTACTGTTTCAATCATTTCTGGTGCAGTCATTTCTAGTTCAGTCATTCTTTGGATTCGGGTATAAATAATGAACATTGCCTCTGGCAGCAGGTCGCACCAAACGCTTGGCACCAAGCAAATGCTGGCGTGCGGGCCAACGTGGCCGCACTGGCGTCAACATAGATTCACATTTACGTGTTAAT
>JAESQP010000080.1 GCA_016765075.1 Gammaproteobacteria bacterium | reverse complement strand
CTTGCAACGCCATGTATAATTCCTATTCAACGCGGGTGTAGTTCAATGGTAGAACCTCAGCTTCCCAAGCTGAATACGTGGGTTCGATTCCCATCACCCGCTCCATTGACGCCGTAATCAGTATCCTTCTATCCCACCAGTCAATTTAACCTTGTATCTGCGCTTAACCAAAACTCAGGTCAGAATTCAAGCCCGAAAACCTACGTCCAGATACCGACACATTATAAAAATATGAATTGCGTTAGATAGAACAATCGTTATAACAACGCCTTAATAATCTCTTCTGCCTCTTCATGGGTGATCGCACCGAGCTGAGTATGGGCTATATTGCCGTCACGGTTAACGACGACGGTGAAGGGTAGAATGCCGAATTCATTACCGTAGGCTTCGGCGATAGGCAGTGTGTCGCGTGGGTGCACAAGTATGGGATAGTTGATGGGAATTTTTTTAAGAAACTGTCGCACTGCCTCAATGTCGTCAACGGCAATACCAACAAACTGCAGGCCTTGTTCGCCATAGCTATCTTGCAGATCGACAAAAGCGGGTATCTCTCGCAAACAAGGCTCACACCAGGATGCCCAGAAGTTAACGACTAAAACTTTACCATCCCAGGTGCTGATGGTACGTTGAATACCATCAATGTCTGGCAAACTGAAGTATGGACGTTTGACCAATTTTTTTTGGTCGTCTTTGGCCTCTTCATCCATTTCAGCGGCAGTGTCTACATTTTCACTGAGATGACTAGGTGTTAAGGATTTTTTATAAAAATGATTGACTGCAACGCCAACGGCGCCAGCAATTAACAGCAGTGCTATAGCAATATTGATGGCGCGGTTGTGCCAGGATGATGTGCTCATAAGGAAAGGGCTTGATCCACGTGTTGTTTGAATGGCTCGGCTTTTATAAAGCCGACAAGGCGGTAAGATTTACGTTCATTCCCCTGCGCATCATAAAACATGATTGATGGTGGCCCTGGAATACTAAAGTGTTTCATTAAGGCTTGGTCTATGTCGTCATTAGCGGTGACATCGGCTTTTAGTAATAAGACCTTACTCAGCGTTTGTTGTACCGCCGGGTCTGAGAAGGTGTATTTTTCCATCTCTTTACAGGACACGCACCAATCAGCGTAAAAATCGAGCATGACGGGTGTGCCGTTTTGGCTGGCGTTTGCGACCTCACGTTGTAGGTCGCCAACACTTTTTATGGTTTTAAATTCCAGTGCATGGTTCGATTGTGTTGTCCCTGCAAGAAAACTCACGCCATGTAAAGGTCGTGTGACATCACTCCCGCCACTAACGGCGCCTAGCATGACAAAGCAACCGTAGACCAACAATGCGATGCCGCAGCCCTTGCGAAAACGTTGCCAACCCGTAGCCTTATCCAGCCGATCAAGCGCGCCAAGATAAATGGCGCTGAAGATAAACAATAATGACCATAGCAGCATGGTGACCATGCTTGGTGCGATACGCTCTAGCATCCACACTGCAACGGCCAATAGCATGATACCGAATGCGGTTTTAATGCCATCCATCCAGGCGCCAGCCTTAGGTAATAACTTCCCTGCTGAAGCACCAATGGCAAGCAGTGGCATACCCATACCAAGACTCATGGCAAACAAGGCGAGCCCGCCGAGCACAGCATCGCCACTATTACCAATATAAATGAGCGCTCCGGCTAAAGGCGCGGCGACACAAGGACCAACGATCAAGGCAGACAAAACACCCATAATGGCAACACCGATAAAGCTACCGCTTTTTTGTGAGTTACTAAGTTTGGTTATTTTATTTTGTAGTGCCGCAGGTATTTGTAACTCATAAAAGCCGAACATCGATAAAGACAATGCGATAAAAACTAAAACAAAACCGGAAATTATCCACGGGTTTTGAAATGCAGCTTGCAGGTTGGCGCCAAATAGACCGGCGAGTATGCCAATGACGGTGTAGGTGAGCGCCATTGCCAACACATAAATAAGTGACAGAATGAATGCGTGGCGCGTGGTCAGTGCTTTGCCTTGGCCAATAATAATGCCAGATAAAATCGGAATCATCGGGAAGACGCAAGGGGTGAAAGCTAAAGCCAAACCTAAACCAAAAAAGATAAGGGCAATTAACCACGGGCTATCGTTGGCAATGGTTGCAGCGAGTTGGTCTTGTTCGGAAACAAATGTTTCGCTGGCATTGCTATTAGCCGTATCAATGCCTGGAGCGGTGAACGACGCTTTGGTCAGTTTTGGTAAATCTATGCTGATGATTTTTTTGATCGGCGGATAGCAAAAACTGTCTTCGACACAACCCTGATAATAGGCCTGTAATTTTATGGTTTGCGCTGGCCCGGCTTCGCGAATAACGGGCAGGGTGATGGTAACCTCGTGGAAATAGACTTCGCTGTCACCAAAGCTCTCATCGTATTTTTTCTTACCTGGTGGCAATTGTGGTGCACCGAGGCTGACATCACCCTTGGTACTTTCGATGATGGCGAAACGAAATTTATCGCGATACATATAAATGTTATCTGCGATTTGCCACTGCATACGAATTGTCTGGCCATCGTCAGCTTCGGCAAAAAAGATAAAAGCCTCATCCGGAGATAATACGGTTTGTGAGGGATTACTTAGTCCCAACTCGCTGCTCAGGGCTTTAAGTCGATCAGCAAGATCGGTATCAACGGCGTTGGCGTACTGCATAGGTGCAACGCAGCAAAGCAGGATCAAAACAAGACGATAGATTCGGTATAAAGAGTTCATTTTAGTCAGTTGAAGCATTAATCCAGTTAAGGTAATCAGGTAGTCCGTCGACAATGGCTATGACGATCATTTCAGGAGACTCATAAGGGTGGTGTTTGGCGACCAAATTGCCTAGCTTATTTAATGTTGAGGTCGTGGTTTTAATAATCAGCATGCTTTCGTTGTCGTCCTGGATTTTGTCTTGCCAGCGGTATATAGAGCGTATATTGCTAATAATGTTCACACAGGCAGCGGCTTTTTCGGTAACAAAGAGCCGAGCCAGTGTCGCAGCAGACTCTGTTGGGCAAGTGACGTGAACCATGACGCATTGACTGTCAGCGCCCATCATTTTTGCCAAACTCGGTTTGAATGGCAGAGTTTCACTGATTTTCATTGCTCCGCAAGATGCCATAAAGCTTGCGTCACTGCAAAGATTGTTGCTGTAATCCCACTATATCGTCACATTGTGACTTGTTATTGTCCGATTTCAACGCTACTTTGTTAAACATGTTCTCGTTTAAGTTATTGCTAGCTCTCTTTATCGTCGTGCCGCTGGTCGAGATTTACCTGTTGGTGAAAGTTGGCAGCTTGATTGGCCCCTTGCCAACAATTGCCCTGGTGGTGTTTACCGCAGTGCTTGGCACGCTGCT
>JAESQP010000079.1 GCA_016765075.1 Gammaproteobacteria bacterium | reverse complement strand
TAAGATGGATAAGATGGATAAGATGGATAAAGTGGACCAATAGTAGTCATCACAAAAGCAATGATTGCTACCAGCGCCATTGAGCACCTATTGCTACCCTTGCGACGAAAATAAACCCGCCGCAAAAACACGTAACAAAGGGGGCAGATGTCCCCTTTGTTATACCCATATCACACGCTAAGCTATACTGCCTCTTTCACGGCAACTACATCTTCCTATGCTCAGTCTGCGCAACTTAAACATCGTTACTGCCGCCTGTGCCGTGCTAGGGGTTCTCGTCCTACTGCTTACTCACTACGGCCCCGTTACCGACAACGGTATTCCGCAGCACCTGCTCTTGATTTTAATGTTTGCCGAGTTTGTGGCTCTTGCCGGGCTTATGGGTGCAGTGATGGCGGTAAAACAAATTAAACTGAATGGTATTAACTTGCCTGTCGCCTTATCAGGTCTATCTTGTCTACTCTTCAGCCTTGCCTTTGGCGCATTTGGTATTTATATTTGGCGCACTTATATCGGTGCTTAAGTAAAGTCACCACTCAATTCTCAGTAATATGGCTGTTATGTAAGAAGCGACTATGAAAACAGCACTCGTAACTACACAAGTCAATCACCCATCTTTACTATTTGCTATCGGTGGTTTCGAAAAAATTAATTAGTCAGGAGGACATGGAAGGACTATAACTACAATCTAGGAGCCTGTCGGACTTAGGTGATCGTCTCGAGAGAAAGCCATTTCCAGGCGCCCTTGGGGTATGAGTCCATTTTTTTGATTGTTTGAGGCGAATATTGGACATATTTAACGAAAAGGATCGAAAAAAGGGGTCAAAAGGGCTTTTTCGCAGTAGATGCATCCTAAGCCCGACAGACTCCCAGCAGAGAAATTCATCTAATCATTAGGAGATAAGATATGTCTGACGAGAGCAAATGCCCATTTTCAGGCGGCACCCATAAACACTCAGCCGGCGACGGTACCTCAAACCGCGATTGGTGGCCAAACCAGTTGAATCTGAATATTTTACATCAGCATTCTGGCTTATCTGATCCTATGGATCCGGATTTCGACTATGCAGAAGAGTTTCTGAGCCTTGACCTGGCTGCCTTAAAGCAAGACATCATGGAGTTAATGACCACCTCGCAAGATTGGTGGCCCGCTGACTACGGTCACTATGGCCCTTTGTTTATTCGCATGGCTTGGCATAGTGCTGGAACTTATCGCACCGGTGATGGCCGTGGCGGAGCCGGAGCCGGCAACCAACGTTTTGCGCCTCTGAACAGTTGGCCTGACAACGGCAATCTCGACAAAGCACGCATGCTGCTTTGGCCGATTAAACAAAAATACGGCAAAAAAATCTCTTGGGCTGACCTGATGATTTTAACGGGTAATTGCGCGCTTGAATCGATGGGCTTTAAAACCTTTGGTTTTGCTGGCGGTCGTGAAGATGTTTGGCAGCCAGAAGAAGACATCTATTGGGGTTCTGAAAACGAATGGTTTGGTGACAAACGTTATTCAGGTGAACGTGACCTTGAAAGCCCACTTGCTGCAGTACAAATGGGTTTGATCTATGTCAATCCAGAAGGGCCAAACGGTACGCCTGACCCGGTTGCTTCAGGGCGTGATATACGCGACACCTTTGCTCGTATGGCAATGAATGACGAAGAGACGGTTGCTTTGGTTGCCGGTGGACATACCTTTGGTAAAGCGCATGGTGCCGGTGACCCGGCTAACGTTGGCCCTGAGCCTGAGGCAGCTGGTATTGAAGAACAAGGCTGCGGCTGGAAAAACAGCATGGGCAGCGGTAAAGGCGTTGATACCATTACCAGTGGTATTGAAGGTGCCTGGACAGCGACCCCTACGCAATGGGATAACAGTTTCTTTGACACACTCTTTGGTTATGAGTGGGAGCTGACGAAGAGTCCGGCCGGGGCGCACCAATGGATACCGAAAGAGGGAGCAGCAACGGGTACTGTGCCTGATGCACATGATCCGTCAAAGTCACACGCACCTATCATGACTACGGCAGATATGGCGCTGAGAATGGATCCAATTTATGAGCCGATCTCACGTCGCTTTCATGAAAACCCTGAGGAGTTTGCTGACGCCTTTGCTCGTGCTTGGTTTAAGCTGACCCATCGCGATATGGGGCCTCGCGCTCGCTATCTCGGTGCTGAGGTTCCGCACGAAGAATTGATTTGGCAAGACCCTATCCCAGAAGTTACACATGAATTAATTGACGAGCAAGACGAAGTAGATATCAAAGCCAAAATCATTGCTTCGGGCCTGTCTATTTCTCAACTCGTTGCAACAGCTTGGGCATCCGCATCAACCTTTCGCGGTTCTGATATGCGTGGTGGCGCTAATGGCGCGCGTATTCGTCTTGCCCCACAAAAAAATTGGCAAGTTAACCAACCCGATCAATTAGCAAAGACATTGCAAACCTTGGAAGGCATTCAACAGGATTTCAATCATTCGGCATCGGGCGGTAAAGCTGTGTCATTGGCTGATGTTATCGTGCTCGGTGGTTCTGTGGGTGTTGAGCAGGCAGCTAAGAATGCAGGCCATGATATCGAGGTTCCGTTTACGCCAGGTCGCTCCGATGCATCGCAAGAGCAAACCGATCTCGAATCATTCGCAGTACTCGAACCGACTGCTGACGGGTTTCGTAATTATCTAATAACCCAACACACTGTGTCGGCTGAAAAATTATTAGTGGATCGCGCGCAATTGTTAACATTAACCGCACCGGAAATGACCGTTTTAGTTGGTGGTATGCGTGTATTGAACACTAATGCTGATGGATCGCAACACGGCGTTTTCACTAAACGACCTGAAACCTTAACGAACGACTTCTTCGTCAACCTGCTCGACATGAGTACTACTTGGAAGGCGATGTCAGAAGATGATCAGGTGTTCGAAGGTCGTGATCGCACAACAGGCGATGTAAAATGGATCGGCACACGCGTCGATCTTATTTTCGGCTCTAACTCGCAGCTACGTGCTCTTGCCGAAGCTTATGCCTGTGCTGATGCGCAAGAAAAGTTTGTCTATGACTTTGTCATGGCTTGGGCAACAGTAATGCATCTTGACCGCTTCGACTTAGTTTAGTCTCCGCAAAAAAGCTTCGGGCATCTCTTAGCAATGTTGATCGAAGCTTTTTATAAATAACATTATCTATTTCGATAAAAAAAGCCCCAACTCTTTCGAGCTGGGGCTCATGTTTTGACTAGAACGAGCAACGCGAGCTTAGTGAATACTTAACGAGTCCCGAAGGGATACTAAAGTAGAAGTCTGACAGCCCGTAGGTTGGGGCGAGCTTGCGAACCCCAACAAATCATGACTTCCCCCCCAAATTTCCTCGTTATGCACTAATCTCGGCTTAACATACCTTTCGATATGTATTCATGAATACTTGAATAAAGCCCTTCCACCCATCACTCTACATGTCCATACATCACAAGATGGTAATGTATATAATCAACAGGTTGTTCATAATCATATTCATCACGAATTAGCTATTGCCAATAACGCCTTTGATTAAAGCTCAAAGGCATAAAGTATGCCTCTACCTAACCCGTAAACCTGCTCATGGCAACTGAGTGGTGGATGCACGAACAGTGCATTTATGTGCCAAGCAATCATTATCTGCAAGTAATTCTATCAACGAAAATATCATCGCCAATTTTCAAATAGAAGCTAGCTGGCAAACTGTTCTATATACCAGGCAGCTTCTACACAAACCAACTAAAGGCTACCGCTTAATCTTCCGCGCCGCTACTAATATAACGGTAAACAAGCGCTCCCAGAATTGCCCCTACAATCGGTGCCAACCAAAACAACCAAAGCTGACTTGTTGCCCAATCACCGACATATAATGCAACACCAGTGCTACGAGCAGGGTTCACTGAAGTATTGGTCACTGGAATACTAATTAAATGAATCAGCGTAAGACATAGACCGATAGCTATTGGTGCAAAACCAGCTGGCGCACGTTTATCCGTCGCACCCAATATCACCACCAAGAACATCATTGTCATGACAATTTCAATAATCAGTGCTGCGGTTAATGTGTAGCCACCCGGTGAATGCTCACCATAACCGTTAGAGGCCATGCCACCTGCGACATCAAAGCCTGCTTTACCACTGGCAACAAGGTAAATAACACCGCCCGCAATAATGGCGCCGATAAGCTGTGCAACAATATAAGGTAGCAATTGATTGGCAGGGAAACGTCCTCCCGCCCAAAGACCAATTGACACGGCCGGGTTTAAATGACAACCCGAAATATGGCCAATCGCATAAGCCATTGTTACAACAGTTAAACCAAAAGCTACAGACACTCCAAGCAAACCAATGCCAACGTCTGGAAATGCCGCAGCCAATACCGCACTACCACACCCCCCTAGTACCAGCCAGAAAGTACCAAATAACTCCGCAACATATTTTTGCATATTATCCCTCTCTTTTTTTTGATCTGTTAGTTATGATTCAGAACACTAAAATTGATGGGAAGCATATATCGCAATCTAAACACCCATTCTTACTATTAACAAAAAAAACATATAGCATGAATCACCATGCACTCTTAAATTATAGGTTAAAAACTAACAGGCAGAATTATTTTTAAACAACACAAGCCATTAACAATAAAACAGATCCAAAAACGGCGCGCCCAAAACGCGCAATGGGTTAAAGATAATTCCGCAGCCCGTT
>JAESQP010000078.1 GCA_016765075.1 Gammaproteobacteria bacterium | reverse complement strand
CCGATCACCAGGACTACACTCAATGCAGTCTCTGACCATTCAAACAATGGCGACATGCGTGAGACCATAAAAATACCGGCAGTCACCATGGTTGCCGCATGAATCAAAGCAGAAATCGGCGTTGGACCTTCCATTGAATCGGGCAACCAAACGTGCAGCGGTACTTGTGCTGATTTACCCATAGCGCCGATAAACAGCAAAATACAAATAACTGTCATTAATGACCATTCAACACCAGGGAAAATACTAATAGTGGTATCAGCATGATCAGCGGCACCAGCAAACACTTCGGCATAATCAAGTGAACCAAAGTACATCAACACCGCAGCAATGCCCAATAAGAAACCAAAATCACCCACACGGTTAACTAAGAATGCTTTGAGGTTGGCATAAATCGCTGTGGGTTTTTTATACCAAAAGCCAATCAGCAAATAAGACACTAGCCCTACTGCTTCCCAGCCAAAGAATAACTGCATGAAGTTATTAGCCATAACCAACATCAACATGGAGAAGGTAAAGAGTGAAATATAACTGAAAAAGCGTTGGTAACCCGGATCATCGCGCATATAACCAATGGTATAAATATGTACCATTAGTGAAACAAAGGTGACCACAATCAACATCGTCGCGGTTAATTCATCAACCAAAAAACCTATCTCAAAGTTGATGCCGTCACTCAACAGCCATTGATAGACCGTCTCATTATAGGTCGGTGCGTCGTTGAGTATGATGTGATTAAACACCACCAGCGATAAAATAAATGAAATCGCTACGCCAATAATGGTCACCCAATGGGCACCAGAACAGCCAATTTTCTTACCGAACAAACCGGCAATAATGGCGCCGACAAGCGGTGACAAGGCGAGTATCAGGTATACCTTATCCATGATCTACTGTCGCCCTCTGCTACTGCTGCAATTCATTTAACTCACCAACATTAATCGTCCGACGATTGCGGAACACGGTGATTAAGATAGCCAAACCAATGGCTGCTTCTGCAGCGGCGACAGTAAGAATAAAGAAGACAAAAATTTGCCCAGCAATATCACCGTGAAAATGTGAGAAGGCGATAAAGTTCATATTAACAGCCAGCAACATCAGCTCAATAGACATTAACAAGATAATGACATTTTTACGGTTCAAGAAGATACCAGCGATACTGAGACAAAACAGAATCCCGCCAAGAACAAGGAAATGAGATAAAGAAATCATGGCTCTGTTCCGCCGTTAGGTTCAGAGGAAGGTTTAGGCGAAGACGCCATCTTTACGATACGTAAGCGATCTGCTTTACGTGCCAATACCTGCTCACCAGGATCTTGATATTTACTACTGGGTCGGCGGCGCAATGTCAACATAATCGCTGCCACAATGGCTAATAATAAAATGGCGGCAGCCAACTCAAAGGCATAGAGATAAACCGTATAAAGAACTAAACCCAGTTCTTTGGTGTTACTGTAATCAGCGCCGTGCGGCACAGGCGCAGCATAATTCTCTAAACCAAAATTAGGGCCAACTACCAGAAAAATTTCAACTACCATGATCAACGCAACAATAATTCCGATCGGCAGGTTTTTAATAAAGCCTTCGCGTGTTGGCTCAAAATTAACATCAAGCATCATTACCACAAACAAAAACAACACCATGACCGCGCCGACATAAACCAGCACCAGAACAATAGCCAAAAACTCTGCCTCAAGTAATAGCCACAAACCCGCACTAGTGAAAAATGCCAACACCAGAAACAACACTGCATGTACTGAATTGGGCACCGTGATAACAGCGGCTGATGCTGCCACCAGTATTACCGCAAAAAAATAAAATATTACAGGCTCTATCGCCATACTAAATCGCTTCCCTGTAATGTTAAATTAAATGATGTGTTCATATTGTTATCTAAACGCAGCATCTTGTGCACGGTCAGCAGCGATCTGTTGCTCATTTTCATCGCCAATAGCTAATAGTTTTTCCTTTGTCATAATATGTTCACCACGATTTTCAAAGTGGTACTCAAAAATCCGTGTTTCAACAATTGAATCAACAGGACAAGCTTCTTCACAGAAACCACAGAAAATACATTTAAATAAATCAATATCATAACGTGTGGTACGGCGCGTCTTGTCTTCACGCTCTTCTGATTCAATGGTGATTGCTAATGCTGGGCAAACCGCCTCACACAACTTGCAAGCAATGCAACGTTCTTCACCGTTCGGGTAGCGACGCAATGCGTGCAGACCACGAAAACGCGGCGACTGTGGTGTTTTTTCTTCTGGATACTGAACCGTAATCTTCTTTTTAAAAAAATAACGGCCGGTGAGCATCAAGCCGCGAAATAACTCGACCAACATGAAGCTGTTAAAATAATGTCCCAATTTACTCATCGCATTTTTCTCTCACAGAACATCATCTACGCCTTATCAAACCAAGGACCAACTTCACCTAACACCAGAAAACCGGTGACCACTATCCAGACTATGGTGATCGGAATAAACACCTTCCAACCCAGGCGCATAATTTGATCATAACGATAACGCGGGAAAGTTGCTCGAAACCATAAAAACAGGAACAGGAAAAAACTCATCTTGAGTAACAACCAAGCAATACCTGGCACCCAAGAAGTTAAAGCATCTAAATTCAAAAACGTAACACCTTCAAACGGTGACAACCAACCACCCATAAACATAATGGCTGTCAGCGCAGCAATCAAAATCATACTGGCGTATTCTGCCAAAAAGAATAAGGCAAAGGTCATGCCCGCATATTCAACGTGAAAACCAGCGACAATCTCTGATTCACCTTCGGCAACATCAAACGGTGCGCGGTTAGTTTCAGCCACACCGGAAATAAAATAGACAATAAACATTGGCAACAATGGCCAAAGAAACCAATGACCAATGCCGCCCTGCTGGCTCAAAACAATTTCTTGCAGATTCAAGCTGCCTGCTGCCATTAATACGGTAACCAAGGCAAAACCCATTGCGATTTCATAGGATACGACTTGCGCTGAACTACGCAGCGCACCCAAGAATGCATACTTTGAGTTAGAAGCCCAACCAGCAATAATGACACCGTAAACACCGATCGATGTCATGGCCAGGATATATAATAAACCAGCATCGATGTCTGCCAGAACAAGCCCTTCATCAAACGGAATGACTGCCCATGCCGCCAATGCCGGAGCCAATACTAAAAGCGGCGCAATAACAAACAAAAAACGGTTGGCATTGGTTGGAATAATAATTTCTTTCAGCGCCAATTTAAGGCCGTCAGCTATGGGCTGAAGCAAACCAAACGGACCCACACGGTTTGGCCCGATACGCACCTGCATATAACTAATAACCTTACGCTCTGCCAGGGTTAAATAAGCAACAGACAGCATGATTGGCACTACGATGACAACAATCTTGAGTAGTATTTGAATTAACTCAGGGAGCCAATTCCAACTATCGAGCACGATTTGCAACATCTACTTATCTGTCTCGCTAACGCTGGATTTGCACAGCTTGTTGGCTAAAATCAAACATGACTGTCGTAGGCACACCAATCGGTATGTATACGCAATCATCTGGTACACGTTCGTTTATTTGTAGTGGTAAAGATATTTCTGTACCTGATGTACTTAAGTGCACTTGATCAGCATTCGATAGGCCATATTTTTCAGCACATCGACTATTCATGCCTACCAATTGCGAGTTTTTAGCATCAATCGTATCTTGTAATGCCTGAGATCGACGTACCGTCGCATCTACAGCATATATAGGGATATCGCTGACTATTTGCAGCTGATCATTACTTGCTTTTAATTCTGTGGGACAACACCAACCACCGGCTAAATTAGGTGCGTCAGAGGTCATGCGCACAATGTCGTCACGTACTTCTTCAGAACTAGTGTAATCAAAACCCTCTATATGACAGAGATTTCCTAGCACGCGTAACACTTTCCAAGCTGGCCTGGCTTCGCCTGGTGAAGCAACAGAGCCAGCAAAGCTTTGCCAACTGCCTTCGATATTAACGAAGGTCCCCGACGTTTCAGAGAAAGGACCAACCGGTAATAAAACATCGGCATAAGCACGCATTGAATCCGTCACATAAGGTGTCAACATGACTGTTAGCTCTGCCTGTGATAAACCGTTAATCGCTTGCGCTGCATTAGCAATATCAAACTCCGGTTCAATCCCTAACAAAACATAGGCTTTTAAATGTTGTATAAGCATTTGTTGCGTATTAAGGCCACTACGTGATGCGGCAGCACCATCGATTACACGATGCGGCACTGCACCCGCCAACCAAGCACCTGGAGAATTGGCTCCATCAGTTAATACACCCACTGAGCTATTACTCATCTTCGCAATAGCTGTTGCCAATGCTTTGATGCCCGCATAATCATAATGATGTAACGATTGCGTACCTAATATTACTGCTGACTTATCACCATCACTCAATTGCTGTGCAATGACACGATGCGATTCTGTGACGGTCACATCATCAACCAACAAAGCAATACCATCTGGCGCACTAGCGCCTTTCTCAACAAGCGCTTTAGCGATACCAGCAAGCTCACCAACATGACGTGATGGCACAGCAACGATTGATTTAGACACAGCGAAGCTAAACTCATAATCCAAACCGTTAACAAAAGACACTTTTGCGCCAGCCAGCGTCGCTTTACGCAAGCGATGTCCCGCAATGGGTTGCTCTTTACGGATATTTGAACCAATCAACAAAGCTGCGTTAAGCTGATCTAGTTCGCTAATACGCATGCCCAGACTTGGATAATCTGGCGCAAACTCATCGGCACTAAAGTCTTGTTGGCGTAGGCGATGATCAACATTACTTGAACCTAAGCCACGCATGAGCTTTTGCAATAAAAATGATTCTTCTAACGTTGAAGACGGTGATAACAAAGCACCAATCTGGCTGGCACCATGTTGGTCTTTAATTTTGCCAAGATCTTGCGCCACTTTTGTTAACGCAGTCTGCCAGTCAACCTCTTGCCACTCGCCACGTTCTTTAACCATGGGTTGCAATAAGCGATCGTTATTCAGGCCTTCATAAGAAAAGCGATCACGGTCAGAAATCCAGCATTCATTAATATCTTCATTATCACGTGGTAGTGCACGCTTGATTTCGTTAAAACTGCTATGAATAACAATGTTTGAACCCAAACAATCGTGCGGCGCAATCGTTTCGCTCGAGCTTAGCTCCCACGGACGCGAGGTGTAGCGGAAAGGTTTTGAGGTCAATGCACCAACAGGACAAAGATCAATCATATTGCCCGACAGCTCTGAATCAATACTCTCTTCTATATAAGTACCAATCTCCATGTGCTCACCACGACCCGTGACGCCTAACTCCATAATGCCAGCGATTTCCTGGCCAAAGCGAACACAACGCGTACAATGAATGCAACGTGTCATGTCAGTATTAATCAGCGAGCCAAGATTTTTATCTTTGACTACACGCTTGACATCGGTGTAGTCAGATGAACTGGCACCATAACCCATGGCCGTATCTTGCAAGTCACACTCACCACCTTGATCGCAAATCGGACAATCAAGCGGGTGGTTAATTAATAGAAACTCCATAGTACCGCGCTGTGCAGCCAAGGCTTGTGGCGATTTGGTATAAATGGTCATGCCATCCATAACAGGTGTTGCGCAGGCAGGCAGAGGCTTGGGTGATTTTTCAACTTCGACCAAACACATACGGCAATTAGCTGCGATAGACAATTTGTCGTGATAACAAAACCGCGGGATATGAATACCGGCTTTATCGGCCACTTCAATCAGCAGCGCACCATTTTCTGCTTCGAGCTTTTGACCGTCTATTTCTATT
>JAESQP010000077.1 GCA_016765075.1 Gammaproteobacteria bacterium | reverse complement strand
TGACCAAGGCGTCAACGCCCTCCTCGGGCATCGCGTTATAAATACTTGCTCTCATGCCACCGACTGAACGATGGCCTTTTAATGCTACCAAACCCGCCGCTGCCGCTTCCTTAAGAAAAGCAGCATCCTTATCCGCATCTGCCAACGTAAATGGCACGTTCATTAAAGAGCGATTTTCCACCTTTACCGGGTTAGCATAGAAGTCACTGTCGTCAATCGCAGCATAAAGTTTTTGCGCCTTACGCTTATTGACTTCACCAACGGCTGCAAGGCCACCACGTTTAAGTAATGATTTAAATACCAAACCCGCCATATACCAGGCAAAGGTCGGCGGTGTATTCGACATGGAGCCTGCCGCCGCTTGCACTTGATAACGCAACATTGAGGGCGTCATAGTATTTTCTTTACCAATCAAGTCTTTACGTACAATAACCAGCGTTAAACCGGCAGGACCTATATTCTTCTGGGCACCGGCGTAAATCACACCAAAACGTGACACATCAATTTCTTTCGATAAAATCGTCGATGACATATCAGCAACCAAAGGCACTGAACCGGTGTCTGGAATATCGTGGAACTCAACACCACCAATGGTTTCGTTCGGCGTGTAATGTACATAGGCTGCATCGCTATCAAGATGCCAACTGTCAACATCCGGAATAGAGGTAAAATCACCCGCTTCACCTGTCGCTGCAACATTGACATCACAGTAGCATTTGCCTTCAGCAATGGCTTTTTTTGACCACATACCGGTATTGATATAATCGGCTTTGCGCTTATCACCTAAAAGATTGAACGGTACCGCAGCAAATTGCGTTGTCGCGCCACCTTGAAGAAATAGTATTTCGTAGTCGTCAGGGATCTGCATCAACTGACGCAGGTCAGCTATCGCCTCCTCAGCCAAAGCGACAAACTCCTTGCTGCGATGACTAACCTCCATCACCGACATGCCCGTGCCACGCCAATCTAATAGTTCAGACTCAACCTGCTGCAACACCTCTTGCGGCAAGGTGGCCGGACCAGCGCCAAAATTGTAGACACGCGACATTCTAAATCTCCATAATACTATATATTTAAGTGATAACTAATTGAAATTAAATGTTAATTCTATTTTTAATTGCCTTCGTCATTGTCTGCATCGACAGCTTCGTCACCGCCATCATCATGCCCTTCGTCGCCTTCATCGTTTAAGCTTTCAACTTTCTCAAGCCCAATCAATTGCTCGCCTTCAGCAACACGGATAAGACGAACGCCTTGCGTATTACGACCCAAGACAGAGATTTGATCGACCGCAGTACGCACCAAGGTGCCACCGTTACTGATGAGCATGATCTCATCGGCATCTGTCACCAATATAGCGCCAACAACGCTACCGTTACGCTCAGAGGTGCGAATCGAGATCACGCCCCGCCCGCCACGACCTTGTGGTGAATATTCGCTAACATCGGTACGCTTGCCGTAACCGTTCTCGGTTACTGTTAATACCTGCCCCTCTTCAGTGACAATAATTTGTGAGATCATGCGCTCGCCTGGCTGCATACGAATACCTCGCACACCACGAGCGGTACGCCCCATCGGCCGTACATTAGCCTCATTAAAACGAATGGCACGACCACCACTGGCGGTTAGCATGACATCACTGACGCCACTAGTAATGTCAGCACCAATCAAATGATCGCCGTCATTTAAACGCAAAGCGATAATACCGTTGGCACGTGGTCGTGAAAAATCAGTCAGCGGTGTCTTTTTAACCACGCCTTGTTCTGTCGCCATAAAAATATAGTGGTCTGCGTCATATTCGCGCACAGGCAACACTGCAGTGATGCGCTCATCCTCAGCTAACGGCAACAGATTAATGATAGGTCGGCCGCGCGCTGTTCTGCTGGCTTGTGGTAACTGGTACACCTTCTTCCAATAGACTTTGCCAAAACTGGAAAAACACAAAATCGTATCGTGTGTGCTGGCAACAAATAACTTATCGATAAAATCTTCATTTTTAACCGACGCTGCCGCTTTGCCGCGGCCACCACGACGTTGCGTGGTATATGTACTAACTGGCTGCGCCTTGACATAGCCACTGTGCGACAATGTCACCACGACATCTTCTTCAGTGATTAAATCACCAATGCTGAGGTCTTCATGCGTTGTCACAATCTCAGTACGGCGCTCATCACCGTATTGATCACGAATCGCCAGCAGTTCTTCACGAATCACTTCCATCAAACGCTCTGGATTTGCAAGAATAATCAAAAGTGCTTTAATTTTAACAATTAACTCTTTGTATTCGCTTGCTATTTTATCTTGCTCAAGGCCGGTCAAGCGATGCAGGCGGAGATCTAATATCGCCTGTGCCTGCGCTGCTGACAAGCGGTAGCCACCATCGACCAAGCCCAAACCATCGGCCAAATCATCAGGCCTTGTATAAGCCGCAGAAACTGCCTCTTGCAACATGCCAGTAAGATCAGCAGCACTCCAGGTTCGCTTCATTAAACCTTGTTTGGCCTCCGCCGGGCTGGCAGAACCTTTGATTAAAGCAATCACCTCATCAAGATTGGCAATGGCAATGCCCAGGCCTTCCAGAATGTGCGCACGCTCACGTGCCTTGCGTAATTCGTAGACGGTACGACGTGTTACCACTTCACGACGGTGACGAATAAAACACTCGAGAATTTGCTTAAGATTAAGCAGGCGTGGGCTGCCATCGACCAGCGCCACCATATTAATGCCGAAGACGTTCTGCAATTGCGTCTGTTGGTAGAGGTTATTCAGCACCACATCGCCTGACTCACCACGACGCAGCTCAATGACCACACGCATACCGTCTTTATCTGACTCGTCGCGAATTTCGGTAATGCCTTCGATTTTTTTCTCTTTCACCAGGCCAGCGATTTTTTGCTGTAACACGGCCTTGTTCACCTGATAAGGCAGCTCGGTAATGATAATGCGCTCTTTACCGTTACTTTCTTCTTGCACCTCGGCACGCGCGCGCACATAGATGCGGCCACGGCCGGTGTGATAGGCCTCGTAAATGCCACGCGCGCCGTTAATAATGCCCGCCGTCGGAAAGTCAGGGCCGAGCATATGCTGCATTAAACCTTCAATATCAATATCTGCATCTGCAATCAAAGCAATACAGGCATTAATCACTTCACGTAAATTATGCGCCGGAATATTGGTCGCTAAGCCCACCGCGATGCCTGATGAGCCATTGACCAACAAATTGGGGAAACGCGCTGGCAAGACAACCGGCTCGCTCTCAGATTCATCGTAGTTAAGCGCAAAATCAACTGTCTCTTTATCAAGATCAGCAAGCAGCTCGTGAGCAATGCGCTTCATACGCACTTCGGTGTAACGCATGGCAGCAGCCGAATCGCCATCGACCGAACCAAAGTTACCCTGACCATCTACCAACATGTAACGTAATGAGAACGGCTGCGCCATGCGCACAATGGTGTCGTAAATCGACGAATCACCATGCGGGTGATACTTACCCATGACGTCACCGACAACACGGGCTGATTTTTTGTGCGCTTTGTTGTAATCGTTGCCCTGCTCATGCATGGCATAGAGCACACGGCGGTGAACAGGCTTAAGGCCATCACGGACATCGGGCAAGGCACGCCCAACAATCACGCTCATGGCGTACTCCATGTACGATTGCTTCATCTCCTCTTCGATATTAATGGGGAGAACTTCTTTAGCAAACTCAGTCATGAATGTACGGTAACCTATTAAATTTATTAAAAAATACTTCACCATTGCAATAGAAGTATTGCAACATTTCGATCAATCTAAACGTTAGAGAAAATAAGAGTCCACGGTTTCTAGAAGGCCGCGTCTTAACCCCATAATTCTAGCACAAGCTGCCAACTCCTTCACCGAAAATTAACTCTGGGCGCGCTAGGATTACTCAAAACAAGACTGTAGAACGTTGCAATTTGACCGATAGTAAAAGAGTAATGTCCTAAATCTATAAAGACCGAATTATTGAACCGAACAGGCAAGACTAAAATTATGTCCAAAATTGTAGCCATTATCGCCACCATTCTTTGCACTGTGCTCACAACAGCCACCTTTGCCAAGCCAGTAAATAGCTTGCTCAAAGCGGCCATCAGCACGCCCATAAGCAATCAACAAACGTCAGCGCCCATCATCGAAGCCAGCGTTGATGAGCCGGTAGCGCCCACTCTCAATTCGTCAAACATCCGTGATATCGCTGGCAACAACAGAATATATAACGATGATGAACATGGCAATGGTTCTGCCACCATCGCCTTTGTTCATCTTACCAATATCGCCTTCGCTGGTGAGCAGGTCGAACTATCAAGCGAACAGACCCACGCTATCGACAAAGCCATTGCTCGCATTCAACATAATGGTGGCGCACAAAAAAGCGTCCTGGTCACCGCTCACGCCGATGACAACGGTGATGACAGCCAAAACCGTCAACTCTCACATGCTCGCGCCAGCAGCGTTGCCAACTATCTAAAAGAACAAGGTATCGTTGAACACGTTATTCGTACCCACAGCTTTGGTCGCTCACAACCGCGCGATGAAAACTGGACCGAAAGCGGTCGCCAATTAAATCGCCGCGTCAGTATCACACTCATTAATTCAGTGCCAGGCTCACCGTCAATTTAAAAAACGGTCTACCAAACCAACAATGGGGCTGACTAAAGCCAAGGCTCTCAACTAACATGGTTTAAACCGCTATACTGCGACCACACACAAAGTGGCAGCAATATGCAACAGGTCAGCTCTATTATTCACGCACGCTGGGTCATCCCGGTTGAGTCAAATATTCAGCAAACCAACGATCAAAGCCTTGATCATCATGCAGTCATCATTGATAACGGACGTATTCTCTCCATTCTTTCAAGCGATAAGGCTAAACAACAATTTCAGTCCAATAATGTTGTTGAACTCAAGCATCATGCGTTGATCCCTGGCCTTATCAATACCCATACCCATGCTGCTATGAATCTATTTCGTGGCATGGCCGACGACCTGCCACTCATGACCTGGCTTAACGAGCATATCTGGCCAGCCGAACAAAAATGGGTCGATAAAAACTTTATTCACGATGGCAGCATGCTCGCCATTGTTGAAATGCTACGTGGTGGCACTACCTGTTTTAACGATATGTATTTCTTTCCCGGTATCACCGCACAGGCAGCTATCAGTACCGGCATACGATGCAGTATCGGCCTAATCATGATGGATATGCCCACCGTATGGGCACAAAATGCCGACGAGTACCTGAGCAAAGGCATTGCCGTACACGATAGATTCAAAAACGAGCCACTCATCAGCAGCGCTTTTGCACCGCACGCACCCTATACCGTCTCTGACGAGTCGCTAAGCAAAATACGCACGCTTGCCGATGAAATGGATATTCCTATCCATATGCACATCCACGAAACAGCGGCCGAAGTCACGCAAGCCATTAGCAATCATGGCCAGCGCCCTCTGCAACGCTTGCATGAACTTGGCCTGCTCACGCCACGCTTATTAGCCGTTCATATGACCCAACTCAACGACGATGAAATTATCCTGTGCGCGGAACAAGGTGTGCATATCATTCACTGCCCCGAATCTAATCTAAAGCTCGCCAGTGGTTTTTGTCCTGTTGCACGCCTAATTGACGCAGGCGCCAATATCGCGCTTGGTACTGATAGCACTGCCAGTAATAACGACTTGGATATGTTTAGTGAAATGCGTACTGCCGCCCTACTTGCCAAAGGTGTTGCCAGTGATGCCAGTGTACTACCCGCAGCACAAGCACTCTACTGCGCCACCATGGGCGGTGCCAAGGCCTTAGGTCTCGATAGCAGAATAGGCTCACTAAGTGCAGGTAAATACGCCGACATAACTGCTGTAGACCTGAGTGATATTGAAACACAACCCATCTTCAACCCGATATCACATCTGGTCTACTGTGCAGGTCGCCACCAAGTTAGCGATGTCTGGGTTAATGGCCGTCGTCTTCTCAAGCAACGTAAGTTGCACCATATCGATATCAATGCAATACAACATCGCAATCAGTATTGGCAACAAAAACTGACGGTATAATTTTACCTCCTTTTATCCTACGCTACGATGTTGAAACTCTACCTTCGTGACGCAGTAATACCG
The DNA here is from genome assembly GCA_016765075.1 of Gammaproteobacteria bacterium. Classification (NCBI taxonomy): domain Bacteria; kingdom Pseudomonadati; phylum Pseudomonadota; class Gammaproteobacteria; species Gammaproteobacteria bacterium. Next base: position 6,780 of record JAESQP010000077.1, on the reverse strand, counting down.
CTAAACATTAACCCGTCTATATCACTTATAATTACCTCATGAACACACAAACCAATGTTGATCCCCAGGAATTGAATAAATTTGATGCCATCGCTGCACGCTGGTGGGACCCTGAAGGGGAATGCAAACCCTTGCACCGGCTTAATCCGATCAGACTACGTTTTATTGAAGAGCGTATTGCACTCAGCGGCAAACAGGTGCTTGATATCGGTTGTGGTGGCGGTTTATTGAGCGAGGCTATGGCTAGCTGTGGTGCCAAGGTGACGGGTATTGATATGGCTGCATCGCCACTTGCTGTCGCCAAACTGCATTTACTTGAGAGCGGCTGGACGGTTGATTATCAGCAGGCTTCTGCTGAGCAGTTTGCCGAACAACACCAAGGTGAATTTGATGTTATCACTTGCATGGAGCTACTGGAACATGTGCCTGAGCCAAGCTCGTTGATTGCGGCCTGTGCAACCATGCTGAAACCCGATGGTGAGTTATTTTTTTCTACCCTGAACCGTAATGCCAAAGCATTTATTCAAGCCATTATCGGCGCTGAATATCTATTAAAGTTACTGCCTAAAGGCACCCATCGTTATGATAGGTTTATTCGTCCCTCTGAATTAGCACGCTGGTGTCGTGAAGCAAACATTGAGCTTAAAACATTAAAGGGTATGGGCTACAACCCACTCACTCAGCAATTTAAATTGACTGATAATTTAAGTGTGAATTATCTGGCACATGCGCAGCCAATCAATTAATAATCAACAACACCCTTGTCACCATTAATGACTAAAAATCAAAGCGCGCGAGCTTATGATGCGGTATTGCTAGACCTTGATGGCACACTGGCCGATACCGCGCCAGACCTTGCCCAGGCGCTCAACCAAACACTGCGTTATTCCGGTAAAGATACACTGCCTTTTAGCACCATTCGTCCGCATGTGTCTCAAGGTGGGCTGGCTTTAATCAAGCTGGGTTTTGGTTTTGATGAAACGCACACTGATTATGCCAAAACGCGAGCCTATTTATTACAGTATTATCAACAGCATATTGCTCAACATACCACCTTGTTTGATGGCATGGCTGAACTGCTGGCGACACTTGAAAACAATGCCATCCCCTGGGGTATCGTGACCAATAAGCCTGGCTATTTAACGACACCATTAGTTAAGGCATTAGCGCTTGATCAACGCGCCAGCTGTGTCGTCAGTGGCGACACGGTGTCACACAGTAAACCCCACCCTGCACCGTTATTGCATGCCTGTAAAATAATAGGGGTGCAAGCCCAGCGCTGTCTCTATGTTGGTGATGCCAAGCGTGACATCGAAGCTGGCCACAATGCAGGCATGATGACTTTGGCTGCCGCCTTTGGCTATATCGGCGAGCACGATAACGTCACTGAATGGGGTGCAGACGGTATTATTAATTCAGCCAAAGAGATATTGGACTGGATTCACAATTGCAATTAAATAACCTACGGTAGTGATCAAGCACTATCGTTTTTATCTTTCCCTTCAACCAATTCATTCTCCATTTCTATAGGTAGTTTCTGGATATCTAAGCGAGAAACTTCGTATTCAAAGTGACGAGACTCTAACTGCGGCATATTCTTGCTGATCTTATTGGAGAATTGCGTGAAACGCTCTACTTTTCCCTGTAAACCTTGTTGACCCGAAATCGCAGTTACAGTGTCATTGTAATGTTTGCTAGCAGTGTTTAAGGTCTGACCTAGTTTTTGAAACCTCTCTGCGACTATGCAAACAGAGTTGTAAATGTCACCTGCTTTCTCACTGATTTCTCGCGCCTCTGTATTACTTTTATCTAGCATCCATAAATTTGCCACGGTACGAAGAATAGGGATTAGAGTAGTATGAGATACCAACACAATACTTTTATCGTAACCGTACCCAAATAACCCTTTATTATGTTTAAGTGCTTCGATATAAGCTGGCTCAATAGGCATAAACATCAATACAAAGCTAGGGCTATGCATACCAATAAGGTTGGTATAATCTTTAGCTTCTAGATCGTCAATATGTTTTTTTATTGATTTCACATGTTCGTCCATTGCCATGGTTCGTTCTTTTTCTGTTTCTAATGAGACGGCATTGTCATAAGCAAGCAGAGAAACTTTACTATCAATAATGATATGTTTATTGCCTGGCAATTTAACAAGGTAATCTGTTTGTTTTTGTTTGCCTGCTTGGTCTTTGAACGAAGATTGTTTTTCGTAATGTGCGTCTTCAATCAATCCGCTCATTTCTAGCGTGCGCTCTAATTGAGCTTCTCCCCATGCGCCGCGTTGTTGAGATCCGCCCTTAAGAGCTGAGGCGAGATTACTGGCTTCATCTCTCATCTTGATACCAACATCCATGATTTTTTTAATTTCCACTTCAAGGCTGGTATTACCTTTTATTGTTTCAGTATGTACTTCATTGACTCGTTTCTGGAAGTTAATGATTTGTTCTTGAAGCGGCTTAAGTAATGCACCTATACCTTCTTTATTTTGGTCATTTAATGCTTTTTGCCGTTCTTTAATTATCTCTTCAGAAACAACTTTAAATTCATTCTTGAGTTCATTTTTTTGTTTTTCGAATTGCTCCTTTAATGCTTCGATTTTTTCCTCTTCTGCTTTTAATGTGATCACATTACTGAGGAGATTCCTTTCCAAGCTAGAGATTTTTTTGTTGGACGAACCTAACTGGGCATTCAGGTTTGTTACGTTATCCTTATAATCATTAATTTGCTCGGTTTGTTGATTAATAATTTGACGATAGTGCCATCGAGCTATTAAAAAACTAGCAGCAGAAACAAATATTGCACCAATAATCGCAAAAACAATGGTTTCTATGCTCATATAAATATATCTACCCTTAGCACTGCCACATATAAAATAGCTACTGTCAAATTCACTCAAACCATTAAGAATATTACTTACTACATCTATTCTCTCTATGTGTCTTAAAAAGAACTCCAACAGCCAGAACAAACAAATCAATAATTATCTAAATACCACTGATAGGTCGCCGTAACACCTTCTTTTAAGGCAATATTTGCTGACCAACCGGTATTATTAATACGCGCAACATCGACCAACTTACGCGGCGTACCATCGGGTTTCGAGCTATCGTAAATAATCTCGCCCTTATAGCCGACCACCTCTTTGACCAAGGCTGCCAGATCAGCAATGCTGATGTCATGACCCACACCAATATTGACCCACTCATCTGTGTTGTCGTAGTTTTGCAATAAATGAACACATGCCGCAGCACAGTCGTCAACATGTAAAAACTCGCGTTTGGGTTTGCCAGACCCCCAAACGGTCACCGTAGGGTCGTTATTCTCTTTCGCTTCGTGGAACTTGCGCATCAAGGCAGGTAAGACATGTGAATTATTGAGATCGAAATTATCTCCCGGGCCATAAAGATTAGTCGGCATGGCAGAAATAAAACACGCGCCATATTGTTTTGCATAGGCCTGACAAAGTTTTACGCCGGCTATTTTGGCAATGGCATACCATTCATTGGTCGGCTCTAAGGGGCCGGTTAGCAAACATTCTTCTTTTAATGGCTGCTCAGCTAATTTTGGGTAAATACACGTACTACCCAGGAAAAGTAATTTTTCGACGCCTGATTCATAAGCGCCATGAATCAAGTTAGCTTCGATCATAAGATTATCGTAGAGAAATTGTGCAGGATAGACATCATTGGCGTGAATGCCGCCGACCTTGGCCGCAGCCACAACCACATGAGTCGGTTTATGCTGTTGATAAAACGCTTTTACGGCATGAGGATCACGTAGGTCTACCTCGGCACTGGTGGCACTGACAATATTGCTAAAGCCTTCGGCTGTTAACTTGCGAACAACTGCTGAGCCAACTAAGCCACGGTGGCCAGCCACATAAATAACAGCGTCATGAGATAATGATGTCATCAGCGTTATTCGAAGTGACTGAAGGTTTTGTAACCTTCGCGCCTACAAAGCTCATCTTTTTCTGCGTCACGCAAATCGCCACGCACCATTTCACTGACCATGTCTTCCAGGCTACACTCTGGCTCCCAACCAAGCTTTTCTTTGGCTTTTGATGGGTCACCCAATAAAGTCTCAACCTCGGTAGGACGAAAATAACGTGAGTCAACCTCAATCAATACCTCACCATTAGCTTTGTTGCGTCCTTGTTCATCAACCCCTTCGCCCTGCCAATCCAGTTGAATATCGATTTCAGCAAAAGCGGCATCAACAAATTGGCGTACTGACCATTGTTTTCCCGTGGCAATAACAAAGTCTTCCGCAACCTCTTGTTGCAACATCAACCATTGTGCCTTGACATAGTCACGCGCATGTCCCCAATCACGCAATGAGTCGAGGTTACCTAAATACAGTTTGTCTTGCAGGCCCAGTTTGATACGTGCAGCCGCTCGTGTAATTTTACGCGTGACAAAGGTCTCACCACGCAAAGGTGACTCGTGGTTGAACAAAATGCCGTTGCAAGCATACATACCGTAGGATTCACGGTAATTCACTACGATCCAGTAACCATAAACCTTGGCTGCACCATAGGGACTACGCGGGTAAAATGGGGTGGTCTCTGTCTGCGGGATTTCCTGCACCTTACCAAACATCTCACTGGTAGACGCCTGATAAAAACGGGTTTTCTTTTCCAGACCCAGTATGCGGATTGCCTCAAGCAATCGTAAGGTGCCGAGCGCATCAGAATTTGCCGTATATTCCGGTGTTTCAAATGATACGCCAACATGACTTTGTGCAGCGAGATTATAAAGCTCATCCGGCTGTACTTCTTGCACAATACGAATCAAGTTTGTCGCATCGGTGAGATCACCGTAGTGTAAAATAAACTTACGCCCAGTGTCATGGGGATCTTTATAAAGGTGATCAATACGATCCGTATTAAACGATGATGCACGGCGCTTGATACCATGAACCTCGTAACCTTTGCTGAGCAAAAATTCAGCTAAATAAGCACCATCTTGTCCGGTCACGCCAGTAATTAATGCAACCTTGCCTTCACCCGATAATTGACTCACTGTTGTTTCCTCTTCATATTGTTATCCTTTATATCGTTATAGGCCTGCCACATCCAGGCGACTAAAAACCCGGCAACGGCGCCTGCACCATCAGCAATCACATCACCAATACTTGAATCGCGGTTTGGAATCGTTGCTTGATACAATTCATCGCAAACACCAAGCAAAATCACCACCATCACAATAACAACCATGCTATTCCAGCTGAAGCGGTCATAAGTTGCTTTAGCAAGTAGCAACGCTAATACGCCATAGGCGACAAAATGCTGGATTTTGTCCAGTCCTGCAAATACCTGTGGCTGCCCACTGCCCGGCTGTGATGCTGACCAAAATATGGCCATCGCCCAAAGCAAAAAACCTATTGTAAAATGTCTACGATCTAATGTTAATGCTTGCACTCTATATCGTCATCGAAAGTAAAATCTTTGTATGAGGGTCTGCTAATCTGTTCAAAAGAGAAATACTGTAATCTAAATTACAAGCAACCCCTAGGAGGAATCTCGCTGATGCCAAGACCATGCGGTTTCAATCATCATTGATAATGACTCATATTGCGGTTGCCAAGCCAACTCTCGTCGCGCTTTTGTTGAGTCAGCAACTAACACAGCGGGATCACCAACACGACGCGGCGCGTCTACTACGTTTATTTTTTTGCCTGTCACCAAGCTTACCTGGTCTATCACCTGACGCACCGAAAAACCCGTGCTATTACCCAGGTTATAGAGATTACTCTCACCACCATCTAATAACTTCATCATGGCCTGGTAATGCGCCTGCGCTAGGTCATTGACATGAACATAATCTCTTAGACAGGTGCCATCCTCAGTTTCATAGTCATTGCCAAAGACACTAATATGCTCACGCAAGCCAGCGGCGACCTGTAACACCAATGGTATCAAATGGGTCTCTGGCTGGTGGCGCTCACCAATTGTCGCTGAGTCATCGGCGCCACAGGCATTAAAATAACGCAAACATATGGATTTCAGGCCAAAAGCAGCATCACAATCGCGCAACATACGCTCGACAGCGAGCTTTGTCGCACCATAAGGGTTAGTTGGATTTGTTGTTGTCTGCTCGGTAATCGGTAGCTCATCGGGCTCGCCATAAACGGCGGCTGTCGATGAAAAAATAAAATGCTTTATCTCATGGCGCTGCATCGCTGACAGCAAGTTGGCTGTGCGCGATACATTATTAGTATAGTATTTCAGCGGGTCAATCACTGACTCGCCCACCAACGATGAGGCGGCAAAATGCATGACCACATCAATATCACGACTGGCAAAGACAGTATCTAACAACGCTTGATCACCCAAATCACCTTCGATAAACTCACCAGCAGTCACTAAGTCTCGGTGTCCCGTGCTGAGATTATCAAGCACAGTAATAACTGCACCCTTTTTACCCAGATACTTCACCATATGTGACCCAATGTAACCGGCACCGCCAACAATCAGCACCCTAGGCAAATTACTCAATCAATCCTACTCCCGCTATAATAACGTGCAGAAAAACAACCACCAAATAAACTCGGTTATTTTTAAACTCGGCTCGGCTGCGCTATTCTTTAGCTTAGTCCATTCAAAGATCGTTATAAATGTCTGATTCTTTAAAAATTACACAAGCTTACGCCTTTTGCCAGAAAATGGCGTACGAACATTATGAAAATTTCCCCGTTGCCTCGCGCCTACTGCCTAAGGCTTTGCGAAAACCGGTCAGTGTCATCTACGCCTTTGCGCGTACAGCAGAT
>JAESQP010000076.1 GCA_016765075.1 Gammaproteobacteria bacterium | reverse complement strand
GTTTACGCGACAACTGATTCCTTTGCACCGACCGCCCTGCGTTTGTGCTGCTACGCCACAACATCGCAAGCTCGTCGCTGGCTACGCAGCACTACCTCAATGGCTCTACGGCAACGATAGCTGTTTATTTTCTTCTCCATCGCTCGCTATCGCTCACAATTACAAAAAATAAATCAGCGTTGCCTATCGGCGACTAACCGCCTTCGCTTCGCTCTCCTTGGCGGTCAGCGTAGGCAATTTTTAGCTAGCAATAAAATACTTTTCTTATTTTAACGATTCTCTCAACGCGACAACTTCCGGGATCACTTGAACAGTATCACGATCTTTTTGTTTTTCTATTTCACCCAACTCTTCCCATGGCACCAAATCAGGGGATAAACGACGGGCAGCATCCTTCTTACCTTCTGTCACTTGCCATCCCGCCAACAGTTTTTCTGCCATCCACCGAGAATGCTCAACATTAGCCATTTTTTCAACCGTTTCATCTGTTAATATTTTTTGCATATCATCGCCACTTGCAAGGTGCTCTATCTCTAACAAGCGCAGCTTGATATCCAGGTGGTCTGCCTGACTACGGTTTGAGTCTTTCAGCGACTCTGGTAACATTCTCCAATCAACTAAACTTGCATTATTGCTTGGCATGTCTCCTGCGGCGACTTGCTTTGCTACGTAATTATCATGAATCGCCTTAGCTAACCTGTCTTGCTTGACTGAAAATACTTGTTCAGATTCACAGCTCAGGCTCAGCAATGGAATAAAGCTGAGCATTCGATCCTCTAATTGTGTTTTAAATTTTTCTAGCGCCAAACTATTCATAAACTCAGCAACTAAAAACGGTATGTCTAATTGCAGATCTAGCAGCGCTCTGACCCAGACCATAGTGTACTTTAGGTTAAATGCACAGAGATAAATTACGTCTGGCGAAAACTGTCGAATAGATGCCGCAGTGTGGTGATTATTCAGCATACTTGGGGCCACATCTGCATAAGTGATAGTGACTATATTGACAAGCATTGGTCGTTTTTCTATTAACGCTTTTATTCGTGCTGACACACCATCACCAAAAAATGAAATGTGCAGTTTTTCTTTGAGGCCATAGTGACCTATCGCCGCAAAACTCAGTATAAAGTCTTCAACAAAAGGATGATTGCCAATAATTAGTATGCGTAATACTTTATCAAGCCTTTTATTCAAAGATATAACCGTATCAGGACCAAAATCGCGCACCAGTAGCCTGGCAGCTTGTTTTGAATAATTTAATACCTGCGCAGAAAAATTTTCGTAGTCTTGATTAAAAATAGCTTGCGTATATAAAGCCGCGCTAAATTCATTACTGTCAACATCAACTACGCATTTTAAATGTTGGTATTTGGGAAATGCTTGGTGCAATTCAAATGCTTGGTAAGCAATTTCCAGATTCCGACTATCATCGCCTGTTGTCACCAACAAATGAGAAGCCCAGCGTAAATTTACCCTTTCTAAATTTTTCTTATCTGTCGCATCGGCAAATAGCACTAGAATACCTTGCTCTTTAGCTACACCAATAAACGGGGAATCTTTGCCGGCTTCAATCACTATTACCTTAATGCCACCTGCAACCAGATCTTTAATAGTGAGCAGCGAATATTCATTTAAGCCACATATCACGGCATGATTGCGCATACATTTGAGCTTGATATAGTCGAGCCGATCGCCCATTAACGCAAGAATCGTCTTAATCCCAGCATACACTAAAGAAATAGGCGCTACCCATCGTGCGATATCGAGCAGTATGGGAAGCTTATCTGACGGCTGACCTTCAAACTCCAGCACAAAAAGGCCCAAAGTTGCATAAATGACGTCTGAGAAAGTGACATCCTCAACACCATCGAAATAGTCAAAGTAGCCCAAAATACCCAATATAAACGCAGCCACTACCAATAATATAATGATCACCCGCTCAATAGGTGAGAATATTACGTGATGATTACCAAGCATATCGTAACCTTAGATTATGCGACACTAGGAGCCTGTCGGACCCAGGATGATTCTACTACGGCGGCGGGAAATCGGCCCATTTTTCCGATCTTTTTCATTAAATAGGCTCACTATTCGCCTCAAAATATCGAAAAAGTGGTCTCACTACCCACTCGCCTCGCTACGAACACCTAAATCCGACAGGCTCCTAGTGACCTCATTTCCCTAGACTGGTATCCTATAAAAAATAATTAGACCTATACTATAAGTTATATTATGACTTCCAAAAAAATCTCTAATGCCGACGGCTTTCAAAATATATTGCTGAGCTCCAGCGGGCTCTACCCGCAAGTGATTACCGAAGTAATTTATGCGTTGAATCAAGCACCACATTCTACCGTACTCGATGAGATTCACGTCATAACCACTCAAGTGGGTATGAAGCAGATTAAATCCCAGTTGCTAGATAAAGAGAATGGCCAATTTTTTAAATTATGCGAAGAATATAATCTAAATGATACTAGTTTTGAGTTGCGTAATGTTCAATTATTAAAAAATGCAACCGATGCTGTGCTTGAAGACATTCTCACTGTTGGTGACAACGAAATAGTGGCCAACGCGATAACTGAAACAGTGCGAAAATTAACCTCCGACCCCAATACTGCTCTGCACGTTTCATTAGCAGGTGGTAGACGCACTATATCTTATTATCTAGGCTATGCCTTATCGCTATTTGGTCGACCTCAAGACCGGCTCTATCACGTCGTAGTTACTCGTGAGTTTGAGTCTGACGACGAATTTTTCTATCCCAATACCTCCCCCACCTATATTACTGACCGAACCGGGAAAAAATTGAATACTCAAGATGCTGACGTTCAACTCGCCGACATACCCTTTGTAAGACTACGCGAGGGTTTACCTCATGACCTACTAGATGGCAAGAGCACCTTTGTCCAAGCAGTATCCTCAATATTACAATATATGCCCACACCGCACTTAGAAATCACGCTAAATAACCGGTCATTAAAAATAAACCAACAAGCAGTAGTTCTCTCGCCCGTATTATATGCCTGGTACACATGGCTATCCGACCGTATCAATAAATGGGGTCGCATCAAAGGCGCTATTTCAATTGAAACAGATGCATCAGAATTTTTATTGCATATCCAATATATTTTTGGTCAAGACCATATCGCTTATAGTCGCGCGTCAAGTGCACTAACAGAAGGTTTTTCCATCGACTATATTAGTGAAAAAAACTCTCTAATTAACAAAAAATTAAAACTTGCTTTCAACCATTTAAGTGCTAGCTATTTAATCAAAGCAACAGGTAAACGTCCTAAAACCCAATACTCATTGGAATTAGACCCTAGTCACATTCAATTTGTCTAAGAAAATAAAAAAAGACTCGTCTTAATCAAAGCTGCTCACATTAATGCCAATCACAGGATGGTTAGCACAGACGACGCTTCAATGCAGGTGCCTGGGCTGCGATGTGACGCCACGGACCTGGTCGCG
>JAESQP010000075.1 GCA_016765075.1 Gammaproteobacteria bacterium | reverse complement strand
GCGGCAACGCGGCATGGGCGCATGTGGCAGGCTCCCTGCGGGCGGGCTGGCAAGGCGTCATCCACGGTGTTACGTCTCTTGCAAAGGGGCTCGCCCTTTACGGCGAGACGCGCCTTGTTGCTAACACCTTGCCATCCCGCTGAATCCATCAATGCTGCCTTGTTGGAATACTAGGTGGGTAAACAAATACACCCTCTCTACCACCAGCTATTGCCTTGGCTGTCATTTTGCCAAGCTCGTCTTTAGAATAATTAAAGACACGGATCAACATCGGCAAGTTAAGGCCCAATACAATAGCGACTTTGCCTGGCTGATGAAATTGTGTCGCAATATTGCTAGGGGTGCTGCCATATAAATCACTAAGCACTAACACACCAGCACCATGATCAAGCTCAGTAATTTTTCGTTGTATTTCTTGCAAAACAACTGCTGGTTTAGCGTTATGACTGATTGATACCTCTTCAATACTACCGTCATAGTCGCCACAAATAGACCGGGCTGCTGCTAACAAGCCACTGCCAACATACTCATGATTGATTAACAATACACCAACGCTCATATTAGGGAGCCTCTGATTTATTCTGGACGAAGTAGGTTGTATCTGAAATATTCAGATTTGACATGCCCTCGGGGCGCAAGGCGCGAATCGCACGTAATAGCCGGCTATTGCGCCCTGAGGGGATGCGGTAGCATTCCTGAGGAAGTGCTCTTGGGGTGCAAAGATTTGCGCCCCGCAGGAAGTGTACCCCTCCAGGGGGTATTGAAACGAACCCTTGGGGTGCAACGCAGAAGCTGGATATTTCAAGTGCAAGAGTCGAGTTCATGAAGTGATCAGAGGTTCCTTAGTTCTCTATGCTTAATTAATAACGAGGGATACTCGTCACGTAAGCTTTGCGCAATCTGCTCAGCCAAAAACACTGATCGATGTTGGCCGCCGGTACAACCTATTGCTACTGTCAGATAACTTCGATTTTCGCTAGCATAACGCGGCAACCAAGTCTGCAAATAATGTTTAATATCTGTCAACATAGCGACAATGTCTTCTTGCCCCGAAAGAAACAACTGAACGTCATCATCTAACCCTGTTTGGTTACGTAATTGCGGATCCCAATGTGGGTTAGGCAAGCAACGCACATCAAAAACAAAATTTGCATCAACTGGGACACCATTTTTAAACCCGAACGAGGTCAGCAATATAGAAAGGCTTTCACTCTCTTGAGTGCCGACGCGTTGCGTTAGCATATCGCGCAACTGATGCACGTTCGAATGGGTCGTATCAATACGTAAATCGGCAAATTCTGATATGACTGAAAGCAATGATGCTTCTTCATCAATCGCTTCAGCAAGCGAGGTTTTATCATTCGTTAATGGATGTCTGCGCCGTGTTTCACTAAAACGACGAATCAGTGTTGCTTTTTCGGCATCCAGAAATAATATTTCCACTGGGACTTTAAGCTGGCGAATTTTTTCTAGCACATTAGAAAAATCACGAATATCCTGCACCATATTTCGTGCATCAATGGCTACTGCACTGAGTCGACTAGTCGCACCTCCGTCTAAACGCAACATTTGTTTAGCAAAATCGGGTAATAATCCAGCAGGCAAATTATCAATACAGTAATAACCCAGATCTTCCAATGTGCCCAGTGCGACACTCTTGCCAGAACCCGATAAGCCACTGACTATAATGAGTCTCATTCTTGCTCTTGTGCGCTAAGTTTAGCGTCATGTTTGCCAAGAAAATCATCTACCGCATTGTAGCCACGATAAACCAAGACATGGTTTCTCACTGCCGTCTCTACCAGCACGGCAAGGTTGCGGCCAGCGGCGACAGGCAAAATAATCTGAGCAACTTCAATACCAAGGATATCAATACTTTGATAGCTCCCTCGCAAACGATCAACGTTGGCTAATTGTTGCTCATCAAAATACTCAATATAAATAACCAAACGCAATTGCTTGGTTTCTTTTACCGCACTGTCACCAAACATTGCTCGAATATTGAGAATACCTAGCCCACGCACTTCAATAAAATCACGCAACGGTGGCGGACAACTACCTTGGATGGTATCTGATCCCGACAACATAAACAGTGGTGCGTCATCGGCGACAAGTCGGTGCCCTCGACTCACCAGCTCCAGTGCTAACTCACTTTTACCAATACCGCTAGGACCAGTCAATAAAACGCCGATACCCAACACTTCCATAAAAACACCATGCATTACTACATGCTCAGCAACAAGTTGGGTCAGATAATAGTGTAGATGATTAACTATCTTATGACTGCCAGCATTGGACTTTAGTAATGGGGTTTGGGTATTACGTGCCATAGCCTTGAACAAATTAGGGGCATCGATACCCTCAGCCAAAATAATGGCCGCTGGCTTGGTTGAAAATAAGCACGCGATCGTATCAGTGTAGGAATTTTTCCCTAAGCTCTCAAGAAACTCAAATTCACTGGCACCAATCACTTGCAGGCGATTGGGTTTGATCACATTGAGAAAACCAACTAATGGCAGCGGGTCATCATCGCTACTGGCCGCACCGCGCTCTCGAGGTATAACGACTGTTGTGGCAATAGCTCGGTCAGACCCTTCCTCGCCAGCCACCCATGACAGCATTAATGTTTTTTTATGCTGCTTAAAAAGTGTACCGACTGTAATCGGGCTGGTCATGCCTAATCTAGTGTGGTGTAACGAATAACATGCACATATCAGAGGCTCACAAATGACTCAAGACAAGGCGCAGCCTGCAGTTAATGGTTGCTCCCTTAATAAAGGCTGCAACGCGGTATTGGGTCATTTGTGAGCCTCCCTTCGGGCGTATCGAGAAGCCATCATCTGCTGCGTCGCCTAAAGCGCCTACTGTTGGTGCACCTCTTGTAACGGGCACACCATTCCCTGCGAGACGCGTCTTGCAGCTAACGGCTTCTCGATACGCTGATAGGTGCATGTTATTCGTTACACCGCACTGGAGAATCAGAATCGTGTTTAGATGACTTCGATAGCAACTCGTAAAGCTCTTCGCTATTGGCTGCCAATTTTAGTTTTTCACGCATCACCGGATTACTAAACAATTTTGCTAGCTGCGCCAAAAGATGGAGATGCTCGTCATTAGAATCTTTAGGCACGAGCAGGGCAAACATATAGGCAACTGGCTCGTTATCAATCGCATCAAAATCAACGCCCTCTTCAAAACGCATGAAGGCAGACACGGCATGATCGAGCCCGCCTAAACGACCATGGGGTATTGCTACACCATGGCCTATACCTGTACTACCAAGTCGCTCGCGTGCAACAAGACTATCGAACACCTCTGTCGCAAGCAGTGCTGCTTCGTCATTAGCAACAAGACTGCTGAGACGCTCAAGTGCACACTTTTTACTTGTCGC
>JAESQP010000074.1 GCA_016765075.1 Gammaproteobacteria bacterium | reverse complement strand
CGTTTATCGCTTGCCCAAAACCAGGGTGGTAGCGGTGATGAATTCGTCGAGATTGACGCTAGTGGTACAGTCTCGATGCCGACCACAGTTAAGAAGAAAGCGAAAGAAACAGTAAAGAAAGAAGTTGATGCTAAAGCGCCAGCAGAGACCTCGGTAGGAACACCAGTAGCAGATGCAACACCAGTAGAGGCTTCAGCGGAAACGCCCGCAGTAGCTGAAACATCAGTAAAAGCCTCAGTAGAAACGCCTGCTGCATCTTAAAGTGATAATAATATAGTGTCCCTTTGTGTCATGGGGTTGTGTCTAACACGCCCCATAATGACCAGCTGAGAAAATTGAGTATTTTGTATGAGGAAAGATTTATGAAGGTATCTGCTGCGATGGTTAAGGAACTGCGCGAGCGTACTAGCTTAGGTATGTTGGAATGTAAAAAAGCACTAGCTGAGACGAGTGGTGATATTGATGCTGCCGTTGAGTTATTACGTAAATCAGGCCAAGCTAAAGCAGACAAAAAAGCGGGTCGTATCGCTGCCGAAGGCCGCATTGTTCAATTAATTAGTGATGATGGAAAAACCGCAGCTATCGTTGAAGTGAACTGTGAAACTGACTTCGTTGCCAATGGTGATGAATTCGGTGAGTTTGTTACATTGATTGCTCAGCGCGTTATCGCTGATAAGCCTGCTGATGTTGATGCATTAGTGCAGTTGGCGTTTGACGGTGATAAGAGCATTGAAGAGCGGCGCAACGAGATGATTACCAAGTTGGGTGAAAAGATCTCTGTTCGTCGCTTTGATCGTTTTGATAGTGATGGTGGCCAAATCGATGGCTATATGCACGGTGTTCGCATAGGCGTTCTGGTTGATATTGCTCCTGGTAATACAACCTTGGGCAAAGATGTGGCGATGCACATTGCTGCCAGCCGACCTATCGCGATATCTGAAGACAACGTTGATCCATCTGCGCTGGCTAAAGAGAAAGATATTTTTGAAGTTCAAGCCGCTGAGAGTGGCAAGCCTGCAGAAATTATCGAGAAGATGGTTGCCGGTCGACTGCGCAAGTTTTTATCTGAAGTCACCTTGTTGGGTCAGCCTTTTGTTAAAGACCCTGATTTGTCAGTGGCAAAACTGCTTGATAAAAGTAATAGTTGCGTTAAGCAATTTGTTCGTTTTGAAGTGGGTGAAGGTATCGAAAAAAAGGTCGAGAACTTTGCTGATGAAGTGGCCGCACAGATCGCGCAAAGCAAATAGAGAACAAGTTAATGAGCAAACCCCATAGTGCACCGTCTTATAAGCGTATCGTCCTCAAGCTGAGTGGCGAAGCGCTGATGGGAGACGAAGACTATGGGATTAAGCCAGAGATAATAAAGCGCCTAGCTGAAGAAGTTGCCGAAGTTGTTCGTGCTGGCGTTGAAGTGGGCCTAGTTATTGGTGGTGGCAACATCTTTCGTGGTGCCGGTCTTGCTGCGGCAGGGATGGAGCGGGTGTCGGCTGACCACATGGGCATGTTGGCAACCGTTATTAACGCTTTGGCAATGCAGGATGCGCTAGAGCGTTTAGACACCAAGACACGTGTCATGTCTGCTTTACAGATTAATGAAGTGTGCGAGCAATATATTCGCCGTCGTGCAGTACGTCATCTCGAAAAGGGTCGTGTCGTCATTTTTGCCGCGGGCACGGGTAATCCGTTTTTCACTACAGACTCCGCAGCAAGTTTGCGTAGTGTCGAAATTGGTGCCGAGCTGGTGTTAAAGGCGACTAAGGTTGATGGTGTCTACAGCGCAGACCCAATGAAAGATAAAACAGCAACACGCTATGATCGTCTAAGTTATGATCAGGTTATCGAACAAAAGTTAGATGTAATGGATACAACAGCAATTGTTCTGTGTCGTGATTATGGTATGCCATTACGTATTTTTGATATCAATGATTCTGGCGCTCTAATGCAAATTATTTGTGGTGCAGATAAAGGCACATTGGTATGTTAATAGTGGGTAGGGTAAGGTTATGATCGAGGAGATAAAACAAGATGCATCGCAACGTATGGAAAAGAGCATTGAATCGTTTCGTGATACCTTAGTTAAATTACGTACTGGCCGCGCCAACCCCAGCTTACTTGACCAGGTTATGATTCCCTATTATGGCTCAAACGTACCTTTAAGCCAGGCAGCAACAGTTTCGGTGGCTGATGCACGTATGTTGAACGTTACACCATGGGAAAAAGATTTGGTGCCTGTTATTGAAAAAGCAATCATGGCATCAGGTCTTGGTTTGAATCCATCGACATCAGGTAGTGTTATTCGTATAGCATTGCCACCACTGACAGAAGAGCGTCGCCGTGACATGGTCAAAATTGTTAAGGCAGAAGCAGAGAATGCACGCATTTCCTTGCGTAATATTCGTCGCGATGCTAACGGTGATTTTAAAGAGTTATTAAAAGAAAAAGAAATAACCGAAGACGAAGAACGTAGAGCAGAAGACGATATTCAAAAAATCACTGATAAATTTGTTGCGCAAGTTGAAAAAATAACAGAAGAAAAAGAGGCAGATTTGCTCGAAGTCTAATTTTCACCCTTGTATCTATTTTCTCTAGCCTGACCCAGACTAAAATTTCAGCCTCTTTATAGTAGGCATGGTACTAACTATGGATCAACGCAGTGATTCTACGGGCAGCACTATGTTGCCACACCATGTCGCCATTATTATGGATGGCAATGGTCGTTGGGCTCAGCAGCGTGGTAAGGCACGTGTTATGGGACACCGTTCGGGTGTTGCATCTGTGCGTGCAGTGATTGAACACAGCGCACGCCAACAAATCAATATACTTACCTTATTCGCTTTCAGCAGTGAAAACTGGCGTCGTCCGCAAGATGAGGTTGGCCTGCTTATGAAATTGTTTCTCGAGGCGATCAAGTCTGAAGGTAAAAAACTGCATGAGAATCGTGTGCGTTTGCGTTTTGTCGGTGATATATCCGCATTTTCTTCGCCACTGCAAAAACAAATTGCCGAGATAGAACAGCTGACCCAGGATAACGCTGGCTTATTGGTCAATATTGCGGCTAACTATGGTGGTCATTGGGAAATTATCGAGGCGGTTCGTCAACTTGCAAAACAGGTTGAGAGTGGCTTGATGGACGTCAAAGATATTGATAGTGACCGCCTTGCTCAGTTTTTGGCGCTGGGTGATATTGCCCCACCTGATTTATTTATTCGTACCGGTGGTGAGCAACGTATCAGTAATTTTTTGCTATGGCATCTAGCCTATACCGAGTTATATTTCACCGATACCTTATGGCCGGATTTTGATGGCCAGGCTTATGACCTTGCATTGCAATGGTTTGCCGGGCGTCAACGCCGATTCGGCCAAATCGCAGAGCAAGTAGGGTAGTGTTAAAACAGCGTTTAATCACTGCTGCCATTCTCATTCCGTTAATAATTATCTGCGTGCTTAAGGCGCCAACAGAATTAGTGGCTGTTGTTTTTGCCGTAATTATTATGGCTGCTGCCTGGGAATGGTGCGCATTACTTAAGTTAGCGGTAGGCGCTCGGTTGTCTTTTGTTGTGGCATTGATCGCAGCCATGCTATTTGGTTTTTTCTGGGTGTTAGAACAGCATCACATTACGTGGGCAGTGTTGGCTTTTGCCAGCT
>JAESQP010000073.1 GCA_016765075.1 Gammaproteobacteria bacterium | reverse complement strand
TGTACGACGCCGTGTGTGGTGCCTATAAACAGAAAGAATGCTGAGCCTAATAAAAAAATAATAAGGCGTTGGTCTTGGTCAGTAGCAGACATGATGGTAATACTTACAGTTACTGATAACCGAGCTTAGGGATGCTCTGCATAAGTTTGCGTCAAGATGCTGAGTCACAACTTATCCAGAGGCTCCCTTTTATCAGGGCTGAAAAAATTTCAGGTGGGCAATTAAGGGCGATCCGCCGTGCGGGATGATCTTTACTCGTCTTTGTCGGCGAGTGACGCGTTAATGGCTGATTCAGACATAGAACCTGCTAAAAATACGCCCAAACCGAAGAAAATGGCAACAGGGACTAAAATCCATGGAAATATATCGTACATGGTAAATTCCTCAGAACGGACATCATAAAAAACTCTAGCTATTGATTATAGAAGGTTATCTTGCTCTAGACAAGCCGGTTAGCAGGGTTTTTAACGCAGAGCTGCTGAGCAGGGGTGATACCTACAATGACAATAACTCATTGATTTACAAGAAATTCACGCTGCTTAAGATAGAAGTAGCGGATTAAGTCGTACTCGAAGGGTGAATTAAACTGGCCATAACGAAAGGGATTGATGTGGCGCTGGTTGATGGTTTCGAGAGCGAACAGCAGGGGTTCATCGCTGAGCACCTGTTCCAATCCAACAAAGTTAATATCAGACTGAATTAAACGATCTGTCACCGTACCACTGGCGTCGCGTAGGCTAGATGGCCCCAGAATGGGCAGAACAAGGTAAGGACCATTGCCAACGCCATAGTATCCCAGTGTTTGCCCCAGGTCTTCATTACGTTTCTTTAAGCCTATTTTCTTTGCCGGATCCCACAGCCCACCAATACCAATCGTGGTGTTGATAACAAGCCTGCCTGTGGTGACGAGTGAGCTTTCAGGCTTGAATTGCAATAACGAATTCAGTAGTACGGGAATGTCATTGAGGTTAGAGAAGAAATTGCGCACGCCGCTGCGCACGAATCGTGGTGTGACGGCTTGGTAGGTGCGCAGAACCGGAATAAACACATGTTCGTCGAATTTGGCATTGAATTTATAGAGTCGACGATTAATGGATTCAAAGGGGTCATAGCTATCGAGAAAGTTAAATTGTTCGCGGTATTCTACTGATTTTGATTCTGCATCGGTCAGTGGTACAGGTGCAGAAGTTGTCGAACATGCGCCAAGAAGAATGGAGCACAGTGCAACGAATAGGGGTCGCCAGCGTGATTGATGATGTGAAGTCAACTATCTTATACCTCACCCATGATTATGGTCTTGCACCGAAGAAGCGTAATAGTTGTTCTACGTTTTCATGATAAGTGAAGTTACCGCCATGGCCGCCATAAGGGTAGATTGTCAGTCGTTGGCCCAGCGTGTCTGCCAGAAAATCCAAGTCTTCCTCATTGAGGATAAAGTCATCAGCATTGGTCATAGCCTGTACTGTAGTCGTTGTTGCCAGGTAGTGATCAATACTGTCAAGACTCAAGGCGTATTTGAGCTGCTCTTTCGTCATATTGCTACTGAGCTGTTGAAGATAGGGTAGTAAGATTTGATCAAAATAGTCGCTAAAGCCCCAATACAACGATTGCTTGAAATATCCAGTGAGCGTATCACCACTCGTTAGTCTTTCGGTGGCACGAACAATTTTTCCAGAACGGGTCATGACATCCGATGCAAAGGTCATACTGCTTGCAGTAAGACGAAAAGCTAGGCCGAGGATCACTTCCAGTTCTTCATTGCTGACAGGTGTTTTCTCCTGGAGTGCAAAAAGAAACTCACTATCAATTTCTACGCCACCAGTTTGATTAAATATGGGCGCATAACGGTTAAATATTTTTTCAGCAAAAGCGCCGACACTTTGAATGCCATCGGGTAGGTTTTTTTCAATGAGTTGATCAAGACGCTGGGCAGACTCATAGAGTCGTACGGGCGGATTAATCATCATGATTTTTGAAAAATTAAAAACATGCTGACGCGAATCCAGTTCGCCAAGAAAGGCTGCATGCATGGCACCCATACTAAAACCAGTGAGATAAAATTCGCTGACGTTAATGTCGGCTGCCACTCTGGCGTAAGCTTGCCGCATAATTTCATACAGATCTGCGATATCATCAGGGACATAGCCCGGTCGCGATGAGCTTGATGCGGAAGTAATAAATTCACCTGTCGTCGTAGACGATAGACTAATGACGTGGAACCCGGCATCGTAAAACACGTCTCTTAAAAATCGTGTTTTGCTGGACTCGAAATTAGAGCCTGTGCCCGAGAGAATAAAAATTAATGGCGTGGGTTGGTCGCTGCGTTGGCTATCAACACCAACACGGTGTTTATTGCCATGCCAAAAAACAGTGGGCACTTTGCGCTCCGGGAATAAGGAGAGCTTTTCTACGCCAGGATATTTAGGCCCTTCGGTTGGGTATTCAAGTTCGTTGGGTGTGCCGATGACAGTAGCAAAATAGGGGTCGCGCAATGGGTAATCATATGCCTCGACGAAAGCACTTTGGGTAAACAGAACAGACAGGCTTATAGTGACAAGTCCTATGTGTACTATTTTGAGGCCACCGATGCTCATGGATGAGAATCCTTTAATTCGCAAAGTTAGAGTGAGCGCGCTGCGATAGGCGAACTATTCTGTAGTCGCCATACTATACGGAATTAAAGATGATGTAGTTCATTCCAATTGCCAATCAATAAAGTAGGGCTAGCGATAATTTTGAAAAAAGGCATGATGGCCAATAGCATTGCCACGCTGATGTTGACACTGAATACCGATAACATAGCGTAGTGCTTGCCATGTGCCTATTTGTTCAAATTTGCGAGAATCAGTGGTGATTGTCGCATTTAGCATCAGAGGCGTGGCAATGGCGAGAAGTTTTTTGCTGAATAAAATGTCTTCCGCGTCTTGCTCAGGGAAGCCACCAATCTCAAAGAAAGTGGTGTGTGCAACAAAAATCGCTTGGTCGCCATACATAATCTTGGTGCGGCGAAAGCGCAGATTATGCAGCCAGGAAATAAAGCCTAACCCCCAATACTTGCCTGAAAAACTATGCTTAAAGCAAGCAGCAACTACTCCAGGTTTGCAGGTGGCTTGATATAACTCTTGTAAACCGCATTGTGGCAATTGTGTGTCCGCATGTAGAAATAACAACCATGGAGAGGATGCGGCTTGAGCACCAGCATTCATTTGTGAGGCGCGACCACGTGTTGCGCGGATGATTTTTATGGGTAGTGATTGGCCAAATTTTTTAGCTATTGACAGGCTTGCATCGTGACTGCCACCATCGACGATAATAATCTCTCGCAGCCACTTGCGCTTACATTGTTGTTTGAGCAAAGAGGTTAACGTTTGCGGTAACGCTTTTTGTTCATTGAGCACAGGAATGATTACGCTGACCATCATTATTGCTTAGCCTATTCGTAAGGATGCCGGAATGTGATCGCCAAGCCGTGATTTATAGCTATCGATATCGGCATCCAGGCTGTCAAAAATTGGCGCTAATTCGTCAAATATTTTATTGGCAAGTTCTTGATATTGTTGCGATAGCTGTTGCATTTTTGAGAGGCTGATATTGGTATCTTGCATTAGGCTTAGTAGTTGGCTTTGACCAAATTCATGGTGCTCCGCTTCTTGTGCGAGAATTAAACTTCTAATTTTTTTCAGACCGTAACATTGTCGCTCCATGCGCACATCGATTCCTTCGAGCACTAGTTTGCCGATGCTTTCCAATATTACCTGCGTTGCCAGCACCGACTCTGCTATAGCATCATTGTCTAATGAATTTTCTACATATTGCGCATATAAATCAAGATGTTTGCATTGCGTATTGACTTTGCTGTTACCTAACCAAAGCACAGTGCTGTCAAAGACATGCGCATGAAAATATTCTTGCCGTGATTGTCGTTTAAAAAATTTAGCGTATGACATGTTGCCACGAGCTGCCATCAAGCGACTTTGCTGCGCTGCACATCGATGGGCTAAACGTTCACCCTGTGATAAAAGTGAAAACAAGCGTGCAAGTTGCGTAGATCGGTTGGCTATCAAGAACATGGTGGTTGGGTAGCGCTTTGATGGATTCTAGTTAAACATTATCAATTAAATTTCAGAGTTTATTCATCACGTAAAATTCACAGGGTAATAGCAATTTGTTGTTTTTAGGTGTAGCGCATACTTACTTATCACAAGCGTCAACGTTTCGTTATTTCACAGATGCTTGGCCATTGCGGCGCGGATCGCTTGCTGCAGAAACCGTTTCACTGTTTTTATCTATAATGACTACTTGCATATTGCCAAAAGTACGGGCGTGTTTTTCTACGGTATGACCCCATTGCTCGAGCTGTTCAATTTCGGCTTTACTTAAAGCGCCTTCTTCGTAAATTAATTTGTCGGGTAGATATTGATGATGATAGCGGCCGAGTTTTACGATCGAATCGGCATAGCCGCCATTGGCATATTCCAATATGCCCAATAACACCATAGTGATAATACGGCTGCCGCCAGGGGCGCCGAGAATAATAATATTTTTATCATCTTCTAAAAATGTTGGCGACATACTTGAAAGAGGCCGCTTGCCTGGTTCTATGGCATTGGCTTTAGCACCGGCAAGGCCATAGACATTAGCAACACCAGGTTTGGCAGAAAAATCATCCATTTCATTATTAAGCAGTACGCCAGTGCCGGGAACCATAAAGGCTGAGCCAAAAGGGTAATTGATTGATAAAGTGGCAGCGACACGGTTGCCATCGGCATCGATAATCGAAAAGTGAGTGGTATCCGTACCATTGCCAGAATTATTAACAGCGGTCGGTAACAAAGCGCTAGGCATTGCTTTGTTTGGGCTGATTGCGGCGCGTAGACCAGCAGCATAAACCTTGCTGGTAAGACGCTCTAATGGCACTTTAATAAAGTCTGTATCACCTAAATATTGTGCGCGATCACGATAGGCTCGACGCATGGCTTCGATGATTAGATGTTTGCGCTGAACCGGCGTCGCAGCGTCTAAATCAAAACCCTCTAAAATATTGAGCATGGTCACCAACGCAACACCGCCAGATGAGGGTGGTGCGGCTGAGGTTATTTTCATACCATGATATTCACCACGAATGGGTTCACGCTCGATCAATTTGTAATTAATTAAGTCTTCGACTTGCCAAATACCGCCAGCGATTTTTACACCACTAGCCAGTGTGTTGGCAAATGCACCTTGATAAAAACCTTTACCATTAGTGTCGGCGATCATCTGTAATGTATTGGCGAGGTCGGCTTGAACAATTTCATAGCCAAGTGGTGGCACTTTACCTTCGACAAGAAATATTTTGGCTGCGGCAGGTGATGCCAATAAGGCTTGTTGTCTAAATTTGATCAGGTTCTGCATGTGACTATCGATAGCAAAGCCTTCGCGTGCATAACGAATGGCAGGAAGCAGTGTTTTTGCTAATTCCAGATTACCGTAGTTTTCAGCAAGATGAGCCAAGGCTGCGGGTACGCCAGGTATGCCTGCTGCAAGTGATCCGTCAATAGATGCTTTAGGTATCACATTACCTTCTTTATCAAGGTACATGTCGCGATGTGCTTGACCTGGTGCCATTTCACGGCCATCAAGCATGGTTTCAAAACCGTCTTTGGCGCGGTGAAGCAACCAAAAGCCACCACCACCAAGACCGGATCCCGCTGGTTCAACTACAGCCAGTACGGCAGTGGCAGCTACGGCTGCATCAAAGGCATTACCGCCTTGTGCAAGGATTTGATGTGCTGCTTTGGTCGCCAGTGGGTGGGCAGTGGCAACACCTGTTTGATGAGCATGGGCGTTAGAAAATACAACGCATAGTAATAGAAAAAAATAAGCGCTATATCCTGTTAAGGGTTTAATTTTTTTTACTGTTGAGTTCATGTTTTGTTTGTGCCTGCGTAAGGAAGTTATATTTAGCCATGAGTTGTTCATGATTTTCGACGTGATTGTTGTCGTGCGGAATGCATTCTACCGGACACACTTCGACACATTGTGGGGTATCAAAGTGACCAACACACTCGGTGCAGAGTTTGGATTCGATAATATAAATTTCTGTTCCTTCATAAATAGCGTCGTTAGGGCACTCGGGTTCGCAGACATCACAGTTAATGCATTCGTCGGTAATAATTAATGCCATAAGAGGTGCCCATAAGCCATTATCGCTTAGCTGTGTTTGCCAGCGAGTGCTGCGAACACGACAGGATGGACAAAATCGCTGATATCACCTTTTAACGCAGCGACCTGGCGTACGATACTGGATGATAGATAGGTATATTGTTCATCAGGCATGAGAAAAATAGTTTCGATGTTGGGCGAAAGCTTACGATTCATGCTGGCCAGTTGGAATTCATACTCAAGGTCCGATACGGCACGTAGACCACGAATGATGGTGTTGGCACCGTGTTCGCGGGCAAAATCGACCAGCAGATTGCTAAAGCCCTTTACCTCCGCTCGACTATTATCAGTTAGCACTTCGGCTGCCAAGGTGATACGTTCATCAAAATCAAACGCCGGGTTTTTATGCGTGTTTTCCGAGACGGCGATAATGACCCGGTCAAATAATTGGGTTGCGCGGTGCACGATGTCACTGTGGCCATGAGTGATTGGGTCAAAGGTGCCAGGGTATATAGCTATCTTACTCATATTTTAGGATATGTTCTCGTCATCTAAGTAGTTATGCGTTGTGCCAGCTGGTAGCTGACTTGGCCAGCTATTTTAGTGCGCTTGACCACCCAATTTGATGGCAACACAGGTGGCTCGCCAGAACGTGATGTTTCGATATAAATATAGGCATTGTTAGTCAGTAGTTGACGTTGTTCTAACGCAGCGCAAACATTATCGATTATATCAGTTGAAAAGGGTGGGTCGAGGAAAACGATATCAAACTGTTTATTGCATGTTTGCAGATAGGACTGGGCATCAGATTGAAAGATTTGCCCACGATCTTGCGCCTCAAGCAGGTCGATTCGTGTGCGTAGCATATTAGCCAGACAATGCGATCGCTCAACAAAGGTCAGTTCGCGAGCGCCGCGTGATAGCGCCTCGATTCCCAGCGCGCCACTGCCTGCAAACAAATCGAGACAAGTTGCGCCTGGCGTAGCATGTTGCAGCCAATTAAACAGGGTTTCACGGACACGGTCGGTAGTGGGTCTGACGCCGCTGGTGGTATCAAAATCAAGCACGCGTGAGCGCCATTCGCCGGCGATAATACGCAGCGTGCCACGTGGCCGAGTATTAGCGTTTGTTAATTTAGTCAATCACTGTGTCTCATTGATATTAGATATCATCGATATTCTGGCCAACAGTGACGGTTAATAGCTGGTCCAGTTTAACCCGTTTGGCGAAGGCATCACGGACGTGTTCTTTACTGATATTGTCTACCTTGTTTGTGAACTCATTGAGGTAATCTAACGGCAAGTCGTAAAAGCCAATCAAGCTGATATAACCAATCAAACTGCTATTACTAGCAATACGTAATGGAAAGCCATTGATGATATCGCGTTTCGCTGCAGCCAGTTCATGGTCGTTGGGGCCATTTTTCAGAAATGCGGCCAGTGTGTCGTTGAGTACCTGCAAGGCTTCATCAGTTTGAGCCGTACTTGTTTGCAAACCGATGACAAAAGGCCCTTGCACGCGCATGGGGGCAAAATAACTGTAGGCACTATAGGCAAGTCCACGGTCTTCGCGTATGGCTTTGGTGATATGTGAGCCAAAGCCACTGCCACCTAAAATATGGTTGCCGAGGAATAGTGCAAAGTGATCATTGTCACCGCGGGCATACGTCGGCATACCAACCATAATATGCGTTTGCGTTGATGGGTGCTCGATGTGTACATGTTTTTTCTTTGACTTATAATTAACGTTTTCGATTATTGCTAATTTTTCTGATTTACTGAGTCTAGCGGTTAATCTGTTCGCTAGCGACTCAGCGCCTTTTCGATCTAGGTCGCCAACAATCGCAATCGTCGCATTGCTGGCAACATAATGGCGCTCGTAGAATGTTTGAATGTCACTGCGTGTTATAGCTTTCATGCTTGCCTCAAAGCCGAGTGTTGGCGCAGCATAGGCGTGACTGGCATAGATGTTTTCATAAAAGGCATTATTAATCACACTTTGTGGGGATTGTTTTTGACCACGTAAGGCAATCAGTGCACGTTGACGTTCACGTTCTAAAACAGTTTCTGAGAAGCTTGGGTCGCTAAGTACAGTAATAAATGTTTCTAGCGCGCTTTCAAGCCATTTCCCCCCCGATAAGCTACGCAGACTAACGGTTGCACTGTCACGGTTGACACTATTACCAAAGTTAGCACCAACGGCTTCAAAGTTTTCGGCAATGGCATCAGCGTCAAGCTTGCTTGTGCCTTCGGCGAGCAGGCCATTTGTCATCAATGCTAGCCCGGGAACTAAGCCATCACGTGCGCTACCAGCATCAAAGGTGATACGAATATCAATCATAGGTAGCTCTGGGGCAGAGACGAAAAACACC
Organism: Gammaproteobacteria bacterium; assembly: GCA_016765075.1. NCBI lineage: Bacteria > Pseudomonadati > Pseudomonadota > Gammaproteobacteria > Gammaproteobacteria bacterium. The sequence continues at coordinate 11,432 of JAESQP010000073.1, read as the reverse complement.
TTGCTGTCGTGTTCATTTTGCCAATGTTGTATCTTTGGTGCCGCATAGACAAGTTGTGTGCCGAACAATAAGACGGCGGCGCTAAGCACGGATAAGGTGGTTTTTATATATTGCATAAATAGGGTAATCATGACAGATCTCGAATTAATGGCCATTGTTAGTGGCGGATATTGCTAGGGGAGCTCTGAATAAGTCTGGTTGAGTTTAGGCTGAGATAAAATTGCACCAATTCGTTTCGAAGTGAGCGGTAATAGTCGCTCTATTGCTGCGATCTTCGAGACGAATTGGGGCAATTTTAGCCAGCGTAAAACAATCATGACTTGTTCAGAGTTTCCCTAGTTGGGCGTCTGGATTTTTTGTGTCAAGCGGCTGCGGGTCGAGCTCAGCAATGGTGAGTGAGTCTTCAACAAAATACTTTTTTGCAACACGTTGAATATCTGTAGCGCTCACCGCAGTGATTTTATCAACGAATTTATCAATAATGCGCCAGTCAAGGCCAATACTTTCAAGTGCGCCAAGCGTTGATGCTTGTGATGAAACGGAGTCGCGTTGATACACTTCACTGGCGACCACTTGTGCCTTGATTCGGTCTAACTCTTTTTTGCTGACCAATTCTGTTTTCAGCAAGGCTATTTCATCATTGATTGCGCTTATTAATTCATTAATTGTTTTTCCTTGCGCGGGTGTGCCATCAATACGAAACAGTGTTCCGCTCCGCGAATGCAGGCGATAGCCAGTGCTAACGTTTGCTGCGATAGCGCTACCGCGAATCAATTTTTTGGCGAAGCGTGAGCTGTTGCCACCATCGAGCACTGCCGACAGCACGGCCAAGGCATAGGCGTCAGATTGATCGTCGGCTGTTAGTAGTGAGGGTGTTTTGTAACCTAAAATGAAATACGGCAGCTCAGCCGGTGCTTTGACGATGATCTTGCGTATGCCACTTTGCTTGATTTCCTGGCGTGGTTTGGGTTGTTTAATCGTGCTTGGTTTTATGGGCGCAAAGTATTTTTTTGCCAAGGCATAGACTTCATCAGGGTCAACATCACCCGCGACAACAACCGTGGCATTATTAGGTGCATACCATTGTTCATACCAAGCGCGCAAATCATCGATAGTCATGTTTTGCAAATCATTCATCCAACCGACAACCGGAATACGTGATGAACTGTTAACAAACGCAGCAGCGTTGAATTGTTCATAGGTTAATGCTTGTGGATTGTCTTCCGTACGCAGTTGGCGTTCTTCCATAACGACACGAATTTCTTTTTTAAATTCATCTTCAGGCAATAATAAATTGCGCATACGATCAGCCTCCAGCTCAAAGCTCACTTCGAGTCGGCTTTTTTCAAACTCTTGATAATAGCCCGTGTAATCTTGGCTGGTGAAGGCATTGTGACGACCACCGTTGTCGGAGACGATACGATCAAAGGCGCCATCAGGAAATTTCTTGGTACCCTTAAACATCATGTGTTCCAGCGCATGCGAGATGCCGGTAATGCCGTCATGCTCATAAGTGCTGCCGACCTTATACCAGACTTGGGAAACCAGTACCGGTGCGCGGTGATCTTCTTTGACGATCAGCTTAAGACCATTATCAAAGGTATATTCGTGTGTGTTGTCACTGGGTTTTGCCTGCGTTTGTGTCGCTATAGCTGCTAGCAGGCCGGCCAGAATCAAGTTCAATAGTGTTTGTTTTATTCGCATTGTTCGTTGTCTTTCCTAAGGATAATATTCTGAATGGCTATTTTATTCAGCACACTACATGTAGATGGTAGGATAGTGCGCTTTAATAAAAGCGTGATGTTACCGTGTTGGTGGTGTCATCCGCCAGGTTTTGCCAAGATTTGGATAGTAAAGATGGTATTTGGTTTCAAAAATAAACGTGCTGACAGTCATTCTGTTGAAAGTACAGGCACAGCGCAAAACAAGACTGGAAAAACAGGCTTATGGGATCGTCTTAAAAGTGGTTTATCACGTACGCGTGAAGGCCTGACGGAGGGTCTTGCCAGCCTGGTTGCTGGTAAAAAGAAAATCGATGATGAGGTGCTGGATGAGCTGGAAACACGGTTACTTAGTGCTGATATGGGTGTTGAACTTACCATGGAGGTTATTGCTAGCTTGCAGGCACGTTTAAAGCGCAACCAACTGTCTGATGTCGATGCCTTATTAGCTGCTTTGCGTGAAGAACTTTTGGCTGCATTAGCCCGCGTCAGCAAACCCCTGGAGCACTATAGTGCCAAACCCTGGGTATTGATGATGGTGGGTGTTAATGGCGTTGGCAAAACCACCACCATTGGTAAGCTGGCCAAGCAATTTCAAGCTGATGGCAAGCGTGTCATGCTGTCCGCTGGCGATACCTTTCGTGCGGCGGCGGTTGAGCAGTTGCAAGTATGGGGTGAGCGCAATAACATTGCTGTTATTGCACAAGGTCAGAACGCCGACCCGGCTGCTGTGAGCTTTGATGCCATCAATGCCGCCAAAGCGCGTGATATTGATGTCTTGCTAGCCGATACCGCTGGACGTTTACATACGCAAGCGAATTTGATGGCCGAGCTGCAAAAGATCAAACGCGTGATTTCGCGTGAATTGCCTGATGCGCCACATGAGACCTGGATTGTGATTGACGCAACGACCGGGCAAAATGGCTTGGTGCAGGCGCAGAAATTTAATGACGCCGTTGGTGTCACTGGTGTGGTGTTAACCAAGCTTGATGGTACGGCCAAGGGCGGCATTACCTTTGCCATAGCGCATAAGCTAGGCATCCCCATTCGTTATATTGGCATCGGCGAAGGTATTGATGACCTGCGTGCTTTTAATGCCGAAGATTTTGTTGACTCATTGCTGGCTGTTGAAGCATAACGCTGTTTGAATTGTAACAAACAAATAACCAAACTATTTATCCTATCTTTGATATAGATGATTATTGAATTCGACCACGTTTGCAAACGCTATGAAGGCAGTTTCGATGCCTTGCATGACATTAACTTTACGCTTGCTCGTGGCGAAATGGCTTTCCTTACTGGACATTCCGGCGCAGGCAAAAGCAGTTTGCTGCGCTTAATCGCACTGATCGAGCGACCAAGCAGCGGCCGTCTCTCGGTCTATGGCAAAGATTTATCCAAGGTAAAGCCGCGTCAAGTGCCGTTTTTACGGCGTAATGTCGGCATTGTTTTTCAAGACCATTGTTTGCTTGAGGATCGCACTGTTTTTGATAACGTTGCCCTGCCACTGATAGTCAGTGGTCAACTTGAATACGCCGAAATGGCACGTCGAGTTCGTGCGGCCTTGGACAAGGTAGGCCTGCTCGATAAGGAAAAAATGAATCCGCAGCGGCTTTCCAGTGGCGAGGCGCAGCGTGTTGGTATCGCCCGCGCAGTGGTTAATCGCCCGCCTTTATTGCTGGCTGATGAGCCAACGGGCAACCTTGACCCCGAATTGTCGGCCGAGATCATGACCTTGTTTCAGCAATTTAATCAGGTTGGGGTAAGCGTCATGATTGCCAGCCATGACCTAGCGCTGATAGCACGTATGGGCAAGCGTGTGTTGACCTTAAAAAATGGGCGTCTAATCGATGACAGGCTTCTGACATGAAACGTCGTCAACCACAGCTACGCCGTCCATCAAGCCGCCGTGATCATTCCAGCGCATCGCAACCATTATCGGCGCGTTCCAAGCGCGCGTCTGCGGGCGGCTTGCGTATGCGCCTGCGGCTTTATTTCTTGCGCCATGCCCAAGCCTGTATTGATAGCTTGGGTCGGCTAGGCAAAGCCCCTTTGGCGAGCGCTATGACGATTATGGTCATTGGCATTGCTTTGGCCTTACCAACCGGTTTGTATCTGGTAGTTAAAAACCTGCGTGGTTTTGATGAGCAATGGCAAAGCGCGACTCAGCTATCGGTTTTTTTGCAAAGAGAACTGCCTGCATCACGGTTGGACAAACTGCTCGATGTATTAAAACAAGATAGCCAAATCAGCCATTTTGAATACCGCGACCCCGCTGCCGTGCTGAGTGAATTTAGTCAGCTTGCTGATCTTGGTGATAGCCTTGAGGTGTTGGATGATAACCCCTTGCCAGGTGTCATCATTGTGCAAGCTAACGCTACTGATACACAGGCCATAAGCAATCTTGTTAAGCGTTTAGAGACTAAGGCCGCGGTTGATTTCGTTCAGCTTGACCGACGTTGGCTTGAACGTTTATACGCCATTGTCGATATTGGTAAGCGCGGTATTGTTGTGCTTACTTGTTTGCTTGGCCTTGCTGTTGTGCTGATTGTTGGCAATACCATACGGCTTAGCATTGAAGGTCGTCGCGCCGAAATCAAGATTACCAAACTCGTTGGTGGTACCGATGGCTTCATTCGCCGGCCATTTCTCTACAGTGGCCTCTGGTATGGGCTGTTTGGCGGGATTTTTGCTTTAATCCTCATCAATGCCGCTTTATTTGCCATTAGAGGGCCGGTTAGGGCATTGGCGAGGCTCTACGATGACGGTTTTGGCCTGTTGGCCGTCGATCTTTCAACAACGGGCATTGTCGTCATCGGCGCTATTTTATTAGGCTGGGGCGGTTCCTGGTTGACGGTAAGTCGCCATTTACGTGATATTCAGCCGACTTAAGGCAACATATCGGCGTAGTTAATGGTTTTGTACAGCCATTCGCCATAGTTTTTAGGTATAGAGGTTAATATTTCCATTGAACTTCCGCTATAATTAGCACTCGAAGTAGTAGAGTGCTAATATTCAGCGCAAAGCGACACAAGGACAAAATTATGACTGTAAATGCGAACGCAATGAATTTGATTATTCCGGTAGGCAGTATCGAATCGTACTGCCAGGCCATTGCTCGCGTTCCTGTGTTGCCGGTAGCAGAAGAGCGCGAGTTAGCTCGCCGTTTTCGTGAAGAAGAAGACCTTGAAGCGGCACGCCAGTTAATTATGTCTCAATTGCGTTTTGTCGTTCACATTGCTCGCGGCTATAGCGGTTATGGTTTACCACAAGCTGATCTGATTCAAGAAGGTAACATCGGCTTGATGAAGGCCGTAAAACGCTTTGACCCAGAAGTTGGCGTGCGCCTTATCTCTTTTGCCGTGCATTGGATCCGTGCTGAAATGCACGAATTTATTCTAAAAAACTGGCGCATCGTTAAAGTAGCCACCACCAAAGCACAGCGTAAATTATTTTTTAATCTGCGCAGTAGAAAAAAACGTCTTGGTTGGTTTAGTCATGCCGAAGTGCAAGCGGTTGCCAAAGATCTTGGTGTGCCTGAAGCGACCGTACTGGAAATGGAGAAACGCATGAGCGCATACGATGCCTCATTTGATCCAGGTCCAGAAGCGAGTGACGATGATGATCGTGCCTTTGCCCCGGCCGCCTATTTAACCAATGAAAGCGAAGACCCCGCCAAATTGGTTGAGAAGGATAACTGGACTCGCCACAGCAACAGCGGTTTACTCAAGGCCATGACGAAGCTCGATGACCGCAGTCGTGACATTGTTCAGCGTCGTTGGTTGGCTGATGAAGGTAAAACGACCTTGCAAGAATTAGCAACGGAATACGGCATTTCTGCCGAGCGTATTCGCCAACTTGAAAAAAGCGCAATGGGTAAGATCAAAAAGGCGATGATAGCTTAAACAGTTACTCTTTTAAATTGTTAGGACGGCCAGCTTTTTGCTGGCCGTTTTTGTTTGTAAGCATTGTTCTGCTCTGAACATTTGGTCTTCTCTCCTTAATTCTCTGTCAGGGTGAGGATGTCCAGATTGGGTGCTACATTTTCCATATAACCTATGGTGGCGATGTGTGGTGATTTAATGTGCTGATTTATTGCGTTGATTATCTCTTTGGCATTGTGGATATTTTTGTTGTAATGGTTTGCAACCCACCCAGCTAAAACCAATCCTGAATCTTGTATTGCTTTGCGTGTCAGTAGCGCATGGTTGATACAGCCTAAGCGTAACCCAACGACCAGGATGACAGGAAGATTCAGGGCTATTGCCAAATTTTCGACGGTTTCGGTTTTATTAAGCGGCACTTGCCAACCGCCTGCGCCTTCGATGATGGTGTAATCGTTATTAGCTTTATGTTTGTTTGCGAGTTTGCAGATGATTGTAATGTCGATTTCTATGCCAGCTTGTTCGGCGGCGATGTGTGGGGCGATAGCGGGCTTGAAGGCGTAGGGGTTTATTTGTTTGTAGTTTAAATCTTGCTTGCAGGCTTTAATGAGTTGCAATGCGTCGTCGTTGCGCAGTTCACCATTTATTATTTCGCAACCACTGGCGATGGGTTTCATTGCACAGACTTTATACCCTACATTTTGCAATGCAGCGATGAGTCCCAACGAGATGGTGGTTTTGCCAATACCAGTGTCGGTGCCGGTAACGAAGAATCCTTTAGACATTTTATTTGTTTATTTTCTACGGCTCAGTTGTTTAAGCGAAATTTTCACTTCGATGTTGTCTTCTTTTTTTCGTGTTTTTTGTTCAGGTACCCAGGCGTGGCCGTAGATCACTTCATAGCTGGCAGGTAGCTTGCCATTGTCGCGAAACTTTTCGTAGCCTTGTTCTATTTGTTTGAGCTGTTGTTTGCCCATTAACCCACGTTGGCGCCCAGCGGTAACATTGTGTGCGCCAATAGCCTTGAGTTCACGCATGAGGTCTTTGACATTGCTATAAGTCAGCGTGAAATTTTCGATATCGAGCACGGGTGATTGAAAGCCTGCACGTATTAAAGCATCACCGATGTCGTGCATATCGATAAAGGCGTTGACGTGGTTATAGTCATCGACATCACGCCAGACGGATCTGAGTTCGCTCAGTGTGTCGGGGCCAAAACTGGAAAACAGTATAAGGCTGCCTGGTGCTAATACGCGATAGCATTCTTGCAGTGCCTTATCTAAATCATTGCACCATTGGAAGGCAACGTTAGAAAAAACGAAATCGATACTGTTATTACTTAATGGTAGATATTCGGCATCGGCGCATAAGTGTTGCACACGACTAAAAAATCGTCCCATACCTTGTTTTTGGATAGTGCGCGATTTTCTCAACATGCCTTCGGCAAGGTCAAGCGCAACGACGTTTGTTTTAACAAAACGTTGCGCCAGGTTTTTGGTAATTCTGCCCGTGCCAGAGCCTATGTCTACGATACGCTTGGGTGCGATACGAATATAGTCCAGGCGCGCTAACATGCGTGCGCCGACTTCCGCTTGCAGTGCAGCAGTTTCATCGTAATGTTCGGCTGCGCGATCAAAGGCGCGCCTGACTTTTTCTTTGTCGATGAAATAAGCCTGTTCGATACCCATCACGGACAGGTTTCCCTGCTAAAGTGTGCGTCATGCTTGATGTGTAGCAAGGCGGAATGACGAGTAATAGTTGTTCTATTGCGAGGAATAATAACGCCGCTACAGATCAAGTAGGGCGTGCAATTTGGCGGGAAACCTGTCCGTGATGGGTATATGTCAGTGTGTGGCATGGATGAGTGCTTGCGTGTGTTGTGTAATTATTTTGGGGTGGCTGAGTGGTAATGCATGGGAGGCGTCGTTAATCAATACTATTTCATTTGAATCAGAATAATGATTTATCTGAGTGCAAGCGTTAGTAGGTACCAATGAATCCTTGCTAGCAAATAGATATTTTCTCGGGCATTTAATTTTTTTCAAGGTTAACCTTAGGTCTGTCTGTTCAAGTAATGCTAACCCTGCAAGCAATGTAGCTATGTCTGCAGTGCATGTTTGAGCACGTGTTTTTATGATGGTTTTTTTTTCAGCGCCGAAACTTACCAGGCCACGAAAATCTTGCAAGCATTTGTCTTTATCATTTTCACAGGATTGTTTAAATGCGTTAAAGATGTCAATGTCCATTGCGCAATTCCAGCCTGGTTTTTGTGTGAAGCTGGGTGTGCTAGCAATCGTCAAAAGTGCTTTGATGTGTGTTGGCTTTTGTGCTGCAATATAAAGTGTCAGTAAACCACCGAGTGACCAGCCTAGCCAAATAGCGTTTTTAGGTGTGCGTGCAATTAAATCATCGGTTAGCTGGTCAAGCTTCCATTCAGTTTTATTGTTTTTTTGTTCACCATAACCAGGTAGATCAATGGTGATGGTATTGAATTTTTTAAGGTGGGTTTGTAGTGTTGCCCAAACGCTGCTGTCAAAACCCCAACCATGGACGAGTACGATGCTAGCCCGGCTCATGAATCTAGCCTATCTAGTTTTAGCTCTTTTAAAGCAGTGAGTAATTGTTCAACATCTGTTTCGTTATGATAATTGCATAAAGTGATGCGTAAGCGAGCAGTATTATCAGGCACGGTGGGTGGGCGAATCGCAGTGACATATAGCCCTCGTGACTTTAGGTGTTCGCTGGCGTTTACTGCGGCCGTATTATCGCTAATGATGACAGCTTGTATGGCGGTTGCTGAATCAGTAAGTTGCAATCCGAGTTGCTGTGCGCCTGCACGAAAATGTTTCATTAGATTATTGATGTGTTGTCGGCGCCAGCCTTCTTTCTCGATGATATCAATACTGGTTAGTGTTGCGTGGGCGATGGCGGGTGGTGGTGCGGTGGTGTAAATAAGGCTACGTGATTTTTGTATGAGTGTTTCAATTAACTCTTCGCTGCCGCAAATAAAGGCGCCACTAGTACCACACGCTTTACCCAGTGTGCCAACATAAATATCAATGTCGTTATTGTCGATGTTGCAATGTTCTAAACAACCACGACCGTTGTTGCCGAGAACACCGAAGCCATGCGCGTCATCGATAAGTAGCATTGATTGCGTTTGTTTGCTTGATGTAGCCAGCGCAGGCAGGGGAGCGATATCACCATCCATACTAAATACGCTATCGCTGGCAATCATGGTTGGCGCAGCATTTAATTTCTCTGTTAGTTTAGAAATATCTGAGGTGTGGTAACGGCTTAGTTTGGCGCGCGACAAGATTGCCGCATCAATCAGCGACGCATGGCTACGTCGATCAAGAAAAATGTGATCGTTACGCGATAGCAGCGCAGTAATGACGCCAAGGTTGGCCATATAGCCACTGGAAAATAATAGCGCGCGCGGCTGCTTAAGAAAATCTGCAATGCGTTCTTCCAAGGCTTGATGTGCCACACTGTAGCCAGCGACTAATTGTGATGCGCCACTACCGACACCATAGCGATCGGCACCTTCTTTAAATGCTTTGACAATGCGTGGGTCAGTGGCCAGGCCAAGATAATCGTTGCTGGCGAAATTGGTATAGCGCACGCCATTGATTACAAGTTTATTGCCGCCGCGCTGAGTAATAGCGTGGCGCTGGCGATAAAGACTCTGCTGGCGTTGCTGCGCCAGAGCGCCATTAAGATTCAGCACTACTGTGTTGTGGCGGCGCGTCGTTGTTGGGTGTCACCGCGAATAGTCAGTTTAAGGTCGGCGATCATTTTTAAGTCATCTTCAACTTTACGGCCTTGAGTCGTCAGGTAATTACCAATCATGACGCCGGATGCACCAGCCATGAAAATCATTGACTGCATATCGCCTAAAAAGTGGCGGCCACCGGCAATGCGTATCTCAGCTTTTGGTAACATATAACGAAAGGTAGCAATAGCGTGCAGAATTTCCTGTGGTGCCATTGGTGTTAGTGAACCCATCGGTGTGCCTTCAATAGGATTAAGGAAATTCAACGGTACTGATTTTACGTCTAGCCTGCGCAGTGTTTCGGCGAGCTCTATACGTTGGTCGAGGCTTTCACCCATGCCAAGAATGCCACCAGCGCAAACGCGTAAACCGGCGTCTTGCGCGTTCTTGATAGTGTCGATGTTTTCTTGGTAAGTATGTGTGGTACATACCTTGTCAAAAAAGCTCTCGGCGCTTTCTAGATTGTGGTGATAGTTTTCCATACCCATTTCTTTGAGCATGTCAGCAGATTCACGGTCAAGCGCGCCGAGGCTAGCACAACGGCCAATGTCGCTATGCTCATCAAGCTCGGCAAAGTATTCTTTTAGTTGCGTACGCTCTTTATCGTTGCGTACTCCCCAACCTTTGGAGACCACACCAAAATCGCTGGCGCCCCATTCGCGTGCTTGTTGTGCTTGCTCGACCAAAGATTTATTTTTGATATAGCCATATTTCGGTGCAGCCGTTTTGTGGTGACCACTTTGGCCACAAAACGAACAATTTTCCGAACAATTACCCGAGCGCACATTGGAAATGGCGCAAACTTCAACTTCATTGCCGCGAAAGGTCTTACGCAGGCGGTCGGCGCCGGCCATTAGCCAAGGCAGGTAATTATCATCTAAGGCGATCATCCAACGACCTTCTTCGCTGCTCATTTCACCACCGTCTAACAGGCGCTGGGTGATTTCATCGATTTTATTGTAGGTGCTCTGATCCATTTGTTTGTCCTGATGAGTTAGTATCCAGGTCTTGCAAGGAATGCAGGCGACTATGACGGCTACCCAGATAGCTGTCAACTCAATGGAATAACAAAAGTTAACAACTGGTTAAAAAATACTCAAATACAATTTTGGCCGCAATGCTGCCAGCTTTGTGGCGAGGGGTTGTTAGGCCTGAATAACGTGCTTTGTACAGATTGCCTTAGCGATTTACCCTGGAATAAAACCTGTTGCCAGGTTTGCGCTTTGCCGCTGGTGCAGGATGCGCCGCCCCAAGGCGGAGCCATATGTGGTCAATGTTTACGTAAACCACCGCCTTATCATCGGGCGCTCGCCACGTTTAACTACCGTGACCCGGTGAGCCACATTGTGCATGGACTAAAATTTGGTCAGCGGTTGTACTACGGTCGTTTTCTTGGTGACGCGCTGGCCAAGACTGTCGCGCAGACCGAGAGCCTCATTGTGCCGGATTTACTGATGCCTGTGCCTTTGCATCGTAAGCGCATGAATGAGCGCGGTTATAATCAGGCTTACGAAATTGCGCGGCCAGTCGCACGATTACTGGGCTGCTCAATTGCTACGGGGCTTGTTATTCGAGTGGGTGAGACGAAAGAGCAATCACAGCTCAATGCCTTGCAGCGGCGGCGTAATCTCAAAAACGTGTTTACGGTTGCGGGTTCGGTCAAGGGTCTACACGTTGTCATTATCGATGATGTGATGACCACTGGTGCGACGGTCGGCGAGTTGGCGCGTGTGCTGATCAGTGCAGGTGTCCGCCGTATTGATGTGTGGCTGGCCGCTAGGGCAGCGCTGGAGCGTTGAGTCAACGTCAAATGCTTGACATGAGAATAACTACATCGCAGAATAGCAGGTAGGGGTTCGGCATTTTTCTGTAAGTAAGTAGACAGCAGCGGCTTTCACGAGTGCCTGTGTGGCTATTAGATACGCGCTTTGGCAAGCTGCGCTAACTAGATGGTTTATAGAATATGACATCATCGATTACAGCATTGGCTACGTTGCCGGCGAATTTTAGCCGTGTAGCATCAGTGCGCGCCGCAGTGATTGAAGAAGTCTC
>JAESQP010000072.1 GCA_016765075.1 Gammaproteobacteria bacterium | reverse complement strand
CACCCCGTTAGGTTCGATGGCATTCACGTGAATAAAGTCGTTACCTTCACGATGCCAATTACCGTGTTTTATTCGTAACACTTTACCGCCGCCCTGATGCAAAGCCCGCTGCCCTTGCGCTATTTGCTCCATATATGGCACCACAAATTGCCCCAATAAAAGTGCCCCTAGCACAATAAGAAAAACAGGTTTTAATACCGACAGCACAATGGAAAATATCGACATGCACGCAGCCCTTGAAAAGGGAACAACCCTTGTCTGCGGGCTGCGTCTTGTATTGGTACATTTGGCTGGCTCTGAACCCATCAATACAAGGTTGTTGGAGTACAGTTTAGTGGAGCCAATAGGTTTCGCGCTAAAACCATGAAATCGTAGACATTTGAGATGAACGACCCGTTATAATAGTGAGCTAAATAAAGCCTATTGAGTAACATGACAGCGCCTTCGCAACCACAAGATTTATCACCGTCAGCCTCGTTTCAGGGCATGATTCTCACGCTACAACACTATTGGGCGGCAAAAGGCTGTGCATTAATGCAGCCCTATGATATGGAAATGGGTGCGGGTACCTTTCATCCTGCAACGTTTTTGCGCTCGATTGGCCCAGAACCTTGGGCTGCTGCCTATGTGCAACCTTGTCGCCGACCCACTGATGGGCGTTATGGCGACAACCCGAATCGCCTACAGCACTACTACCAGTTTCAGGTAGTGATCAAACCTTCACCCTTAGATATACAACAACTTTATCTCGACTCGCTGAAAGTACTGGGTATTGATCCACTTGAGCACGATGTGCGCTTTGTCGAAGACGATTGGGAATCGCCTACCTTAGGCGCTTGGGGTCTAGGTTGGGAAGTCTGGCTCGATGGTATGGAAGTCAGTCAGTTCACCTATTTCCAACAAGTCGGCGGCCTTGATTGCAAGCCCGTCACGGGTGAAATTACCTACGGCTTAGAACGTATCGCTATGTATTTACAAGGTGTTGACAGTGTTTACGATTTAACCTGGTGTGAAGATGGCCTCACCGGACGTGTTAGCTATGGCGATGTCTTTCATCAAAACGAAGTAGAGATGTCAGCCTACAATTTTGAACAAGCTGATGTCGATGCCTTGTTCAAATACTTTGACCAGTACGAAACTGATAGCCAGTCATTAGTTGAGGCAGGCCTGTCATTACCTGCTTATGAAATGGTATTAAAAGCATCGCATTGTTTTAACCTGCTTGATGCGCGTGGCGCTATCAGTGTCACCGAACGCGCGCGCTTTATTGGTCGTGTGCGTAATCTTGCGCGCTCTGTTGCAACGGCTTATTACGAGTGCCGCGAAGCGCTTGGATTCCCCATGCTCAATGGAGATAAAACGGGGGCAGGGAAGTGAGTGCGCGTGATGATTTGCTATTTGAAATTGGCACTGAAGAGTTGCCGCCAATGGCCTTGTCACGCTTGGCGCAAGCCTTGGCGAAGGGTGTTGAAGCGGGCCTTAAGCAAGCCAAGTTGGAATTTACCCGCATTGACTCTTTCGCCTCACCACGTCGTTTAGCCTTTATCGTAAAAGATCTTGTTGCAGAACAGCCGGATGTAAATAGCGAACGACGTGGCCCGGCCATCGCAGCCGCTTTTGATGAGGCAGGAAACCCAAGTAAGGCGCTGCAAGGTTTTGCGCGATCATGTGGTGCTGATGTTAATGATTTGGAAAAACTCGAAACAGATAAGGTCGCGTGGTTTGTTTATCGTAGCCTGATTAAAGGTAAATCCTTAGCAGAGTTGCTGCCTGATATTATCAAGCAATCACTATCCAAATTGCCCATACCCAAGCGTATGCGTTGGGGTGATTTAGGCGAAACCTTTGTCCGTCCCGTGCATTGGTTGATTTTAATGTATGGCGATCAGGTTTTACCTTATACCCAATTTGGACAGAGTGCGAACAATCAAAGTTACGGCCATCGTTTTCATCATCCGCAAGCGGTCAAAATAAAACGCCCCGCCGATTATTTGTCGGCCTTGGAAAAAGCTCGTGTGCTTGCCGATATTGACGTGCGCAAAAAGCGTGTTGTTGCGGCCATTAATACCGCAGCAAATGAGGCAGGTGGTGAAGCTGTTATTGATAATGAATTGTTAGAGCTGATCACCAGTATTGTCGAATGGCCTTCACCGATATTAGGACAATTTGATAATACTTTTCTTGAATTGCCAGAGCCTGTCATCGTTGCTGTATTAAAAGGCCATCAGAAATGTTTTCACGTTAAAAAAGGCGGTAAATTGCTGCCCTATTTTATCAGCATCAGCAATGTTGACAGTAGTAACCCAGCAGTTGTTATATCGGGGAATGAGCGTGTTGTTAAAGCGCGTCTCGCCGATGCGACCTTTTTCTTTAAGAAAGATTTAAAAGCACCTTTATCAGAGCTTGTTGATGGTTTGAAAAACGTCGTGTTCCAACATAAGTTAGGGTCGGTCTACGATAAGATGAAAAACGTACGTGGTTTGGCGAAAAACATTGCGTCGGCGCAAGGGTTTTCCAGCGAAACCTGCGCAGCCTTAGAGCAAGCAGCAAGCTTATGCAAGGCAGACTTGCAAAGCCACATGGTGTTTGAATTTCCTGAGTTACAAGGTGAGATGGGTTACCAATATGCACAACGTGCACCGAATAATTTGCCTGATAATGTTGCTATAGCCTTAAAAGAATATTACTACCCACGTTTTTCTGGCGATGAATTGCCGGCAAGTGAAATATCGCAAAGTCTCGCCTTGGCGGATCGCATCGATTCTATTGCTGCCTTGTTTTCGATTGGCCAAGCGCCAACCGGAGAGCGCGACCCCTTTGCATTGCGTCGTGCGGTGCTGGGCGTGATTCGCATTGTTGTTGAGAAATCACTAGACCTTGATCTGACACAATTATTTACAGCAGCCTTGAACCAATTGCCGAATACTTTTGATACGAGTAAGGTTTTAAAAGAGATTGATGGTTTTGTTCGTGGACGATTGCGTGGTTATTACCTCGATCAAGGTGTTAGCCACGATACTTATGAAGCAGTAGACAGCGTGCGTCACTGGCAATCTGAATGCCAACCTTATGATATTGATCGTCGCATCAAAGCCATTAGTGTATTTCGTTTACAGCCAGAAGCTGCGGCCTTGGCAGCAGCTAATAAACGTATTACGAATATTCTTAAGAAAAGTGACGTAGACAGCAATATTGATCAAACTATTGATCCTAGCTTGCTCGAAGATAATTCAGAGAAGGCGTTGCATAGCCAGGTACAGTCGTTAGCGGTAACGATCGCGCCTTTAATTAAAGCGAGAGATTACGAAAAAGTATTGTCACAATTGTCGACATTGAAAGACAGCATTGATATATTTTTTGATCAAGTCATGGTGATGTGTGATGATGAAAAAGTAAAAAATAATCGCATCGCCTTATTGTGTCAAACGAGAAACCTTTTTTTAAAGGTTGCAGACATTTCCTGTTTGCAGCTATAGCTGGCCGGGAATCATACTATGAAGCTCGTTATTCTGGATCGTGACGGCGTTATCAATCATGAATCAGATCATTTTATTAAAACACCCATAGAATGGAAGCCGATACCTGATAGTATCACTGCTATTGCACGTCTTAATCGAGCGGGTTTTCGCGTCGTAGTTGCCACTAATCAGTCGGGAATAGCGCGGGGTTTGTTCGACATCAGTATGTTAGGTCGTATTCATGAAAAAATGCACCGTCATGTCAGCGACGCTGGCGGTAATATCGAAGCCATCTTTTTTTGTCCACACGAGCCGGGCGATGAATGTGATTGTCGTAAGCCTAAGCCTGGTTTGTTTAACGATATTGCCGAACGCTTGCATATCAATCTTAAAGGTGTACCAGCAATAGGTGATTCACTGCGTGATATTCAGGCGGCCGCAGCTGCGGGTGCAACCCCCGTGTTGGTGTTGACAGGGCGAGGTGAGCAAACCCTGAAAAACCCAGAGGATATCAAAGGTATACCTGTTTACGCCGATCTGTCTGCGGCGGCCGATGCCATTATCGATGGCAGTATTAACGACGCCTTGGCTACTGAGATTCCATAATCATATGATCTGGCTACGCTCTCTTTTATACTCATTGTTTTCTTTAGTAACCATCGTTATATTCGCCATTTTGGGCGTGTTCACTTTCCCCTTTCCGTTTGAAAAGCGTTATGCCTTTATCAAGCAATGGGCGCGAATGAATCTCTGGTGGTTAAAGCTTGCCTGCGGCCTTGACTATAAAGTGTTAGGCAGAGAAAACATCCCTAAGAAAAATTCAATTATATTTTGTAAGCATCAGTCAATGTGGGAGACAATGGTGTTGCAGAATATTTTTCCACCGCAAGTGTGGGTAATGAAAAAAGAGCTGCTTAAAGTCCCCTTCTTCGGTTGGGGTTTAGCCATGTTAGAACCTATTGCTATTAACCGTGGTGCTGGGCGTAAGGCATTGAAACAACTGCGTGAAGAAGGGGATAAGCGTCTTCAAAATGGACGTTGGATAGTGATATTTCCTGAAGGCACACGCATGCCGCCGGGTGAAAAAGGCCAATACCAAATTGGTGGAGCCATGCTAGCGCAATATAACGGCGGTCTTGTCGTGCCGGTCGCGCATAATGCAGGGTATTACTGGCCGCGTCGTGGTTTCTTAAAAAAGCCAGGCACAATTACCTTATCCATTGGCAAGCCGATTGATTGTAAGGGCTTGTCCGCGCGTGAAATCAATAAGCGAGCCGAAGTAAGTATTGAAAGTATGATGGAAAAAATTACTTAAAATTTTAAATTTATATTATCAGGAAATAATAATGACAATTACAGATAAAGCGGTAGTGGCTATTCATTACACCTTAAAAAATGATAACGGCGATAAGCTTGATGGATCTAGCGACGGTGAGCCATTAGTATATTTACACGGTTGTGGAAATATTATCCCTGGTCTGGAAGAAGCATTAGCTGGTAAGAACATTGGTGACAACGTAAACGTGACTGTGCCACCTGAAAAAGCCTATGGCGAAAAGAAAGAAGAGATGATGGGTAAAGTGCCGCTAAGCGCGTTCGAAGGGATGGGCGAGTTAAAATCCGGTATGCGTTTTGACGCAGAAGGTGAAGATGGTCATCTTCAAATGGTTGTCATTGAAGAGGTCGGTGAAAAAGAGATCACTGTTAATGGTAATCATCCGATGGCAGGGATGACCTTACATTTTGATGTGACGATTGATTCAATTCGTCAAGCGACAGAAGAAGAATTGAGTCATGGGCATGTACATACAGCTGGGGGATGTGGTCACGACCATTAGGTTTTTTATTTTTTCTTCCATGTTGTTGTTCCCGCGTAGGCGGGCATCTAACTTACATAGATGTGGGAAATGCTGATTTTGTCGGGAACGAAAATCAGCCACACACCCGTCATTCCCTCAGCCACACCCCCGTCATTCCCTTGGAGAAGGGAATCCATATATATCGGTTGTCTTTTCTACTATTGTTTTTCGCCAATTTTAATATATTACGGACGAGTGTGTTTGCGGTCAAAAGTAACCAAAACCCTTGCTTCCACACAGCAGTCGCCTTCCAGGCGGAACCTCGCGTAATAAGCGAAGATAAACTCCACCTGGACAGATAGGTGATCAACAAGACGCTCGACGGACTATTCACCAAGCTGACACTGAAAGAAGCGAAAACTCGACAAGATGTGCTAGCACGAAGCAACGATTTACTGAAAAAATATTTCAGTAGATCGTACTTTTCTTGACCGTCTTGACCGTCTTGACGTTTGATAACCCCCCAGTTTTTTATCAAAAAGTTACGCTCCTCCTGGAAGCCTCTGATTTTTATCTAAAAATTTGTTACTTCGGCACATAGCAATCTTACTGCACCAAACTTACACATAATCCGTGTGATAAAATCTATACCTATAGTGGATAAATAGCCACCTCTTGCCTGGCTATACTGACTAAGTAGCAAGCAAATGCAAGACCACTTTATTTCGCGCCACTTTAGACATAAGGAGCCGCATCATGTTAATTCGACGCATTCTTAGAAATTTATCATTTACGCTAATTGCCATATTAACAGTAGTATTTTCTGCACACGCCGAACAAAAACAGCAATCCAGCGAATATCCTATTATTCTTTCTGTTAAAAATGGTCACTTTATATATAAAGATGGCTATTATGAATACGTGAGAAAAAAAGACGGGCATTCGGATATTGACACGCTTAAATCTAAAAATACTCAGCAGCCTAAGCAAGTCACAACCATAAAAAAATACCGATTTGACACATATAAATTTAAGAAAAAAAACTTCAAAAATAAAAAGCAGCTAACACATGATAACGTTATTGAAAATGATCAATATGTGTACAGCAAACCACTGAAATATAATAATTTCTCTAAAACTGGCTATTATAGATATGGGTTTAGCCAAAACTCCAAAAGATTTCATCGTGGATTTAGCAACAACTCCAGAGGGTTTTTAAGAAATTCGAGAAACTTTAATCGTGGATTTAAAGGGCATCACTCCAGAGGATTTAAAAGAAATTCGAGAAACTTTAATCGTGGGTTTAGCAGAAGCTTTATTGATCGTGGATTTAAAGGGCACCACTCCAGAGGATTTAAAAGAAATTCGAGAAGCTTTAATCGTGGGTTTAGCAACAGCTCTAGGGGGTTTAGAGGGCACCACTAAATTGGTCAACCAGAAAAAGCCTATGACGTTAACATTGATATAGTCCGATATTACGAGCGTAAGGATCTAATTTCCCCTATTGAGCATACTGGTTCGTAATTCTTCTATTAATAAGCGAAGTTTCAAGTAGACGGTTTAAGCTTTTTTAAGTAACCGTATTAGTGGTACTGAATAAGCTGTGCATGCTTTAGAGGGTTAATCAATGAAAGAGATCATGCGTATTAATCATATCGGTCTTAGGGTGAGTAGTTTAGAGCTTGCCCGTGGCTTTTATGAAAAATTAGGTTTTGAGTTTATTGTCGGGCCTATTGGTCCTGAGCCTGTGGCGATTATGGAACATCCTTCTGGGGTAAATATCAATTTCATTCTTAATGCGTCTGAAAGTGATAAGTTGAATGTATTGATGGATGTGCCTGAAAAGCATACGGGTTATACGCATATTGCGCTTGAGGTGTCTGATTTAGAGGCAGTGCAAAAACGACTTGGTGAGTTGAACTATCCAATTACTGAGGGGCCTATTACCACGCCTGATGGAGCAACGCTTATTTTTATCCGTGACCTAGACGATAATGTGATTGAATTTCATAAGCCTGCTGCGTCGCCAGTGTAGCCTTGCTTTATTGCTGTGTGGGGTTTGGAATAAAGCGAATCAATTTTTGCAGTAACGCCATATCAACATCGAGGTCTTTTGTTAGTTGATTGATTTTGTCTGCGCTAATGGGTGTGGCGGCTTGTTTGGATAAAAATAAAATAATATTTTTATCTTCCGGCACGTCGAGCAAAGCCAGCGTATCAAAATTTGGATAGGCAGCCTGCAACATTTTCAGCATTTCGGTGGCGTCTTTAACCAACAGATTAACCACGGCGATACCGTTATCATCCAGTTTGTTTGCTATGTCTTTGTAGAAGTTGTTATCGCTTAAACAGGGTGGCGCGCCATCATGACCAAAGATGTCGCAAAAAATCATATCGAAGGTTTGATCAGTTTGTGCGAGATACTCTTCGGCGCCGCCTTGCCAAATCGAATAGTGATCGGAGTCTAATTTAAAATATTCGCGCGAAATCTCAATCACCGTGGGGCTGAGTTCAACGGATTGCAGTTTTAGCTCAGGCAGCTTCTTACGAAAGAAGCGCTCAAATGCACCGCCACCGAGGCCGAGACTAAGCAGGCTCTTGGGTAGTGGTTGAAACATAAAGCCTGCCAACATGGTTCGTGCGTAGGGCAGAATCAGTTTTTCTGGTTCATCCACTGACATAGCAGACTGAATCGCCGGGCTATTGAAGTGAAACCAGCGGATGCCTTCCAGCTCACGTACTTGAATATCTTCTCCATCACGTTCAACTGAGTGTAGGCGTTTGCCGCTTTCCAGTGTTAAGGCATTGAGATCAATAGTCATAGAGATATGGGCTGTGTAACAAAAAATGTTAAGGCAATGTATTGTGTGACGATACCCTACTTTATAGGCACTGACTGGCGCACTGGCTATGTTAGTATCGCCAACCGCCTAAGAGCGCCGTGTTTGGTGCCACCAACCACGAGGTTAGCATGTTTTACCATTATATAGCCGGACAGGGCAGCCCTAAAAACGACATATTATCTGGATTGACAGTCGCTCTGGCATTGGTGCCCGAAGCGGTGGCGTTTGCCTTTGTTGCCGGGGTTGAACCTTTGGTCGGTCTTTATGCGGCCTTTTTGGTTGGTCTGATCACCGGTCTATTTGGCGGTCGCCCTGGCACGATCTCTGGTGCAACAGGCTCCATGGCAGTGGTGATGGTGGCGTTGGTTGCGCAACACGGGCTGGAATATTTACTTGCTGCGGTAGTACTAACCGGAATTATTCAGATCACCATTGGTTTGCTTAAGCTAGGAAAACTGATTCGTATTGTGCCGCACCCGGTTATGTTGGGTTTTGTTAACGGTTTAGCCATTATCATTTTTTTAGCTCAGCTTGAGACCTTCCAGATTGATGGTGAATGGATTCAAAGCCAGGCATTGTGGGTGATGCTTGGCCTGGTTGCATTGACCATGGCGATTATTCATTTTTTACCTAAATTAACCAATGCAATTCCTTCATCATTAGTGGCGATTATTACGGTGTCATTGATTGTGATTTTCGTGGGCTGGGATAGTCGTACCGTTGGTGATTTGGCATCTATCAAAGGCAACTTACCCTCATTCCATATTCCCATGGTTGAGTTGAGCTGGGAAACCCTGAAAATTATTTTGCCTTATGCAATTGTATTAGCATTGATTGGTTTGATTGAGTCTTTGCTAACATTAACTGTGATTGATGAAATGACCGACACACGGGGCCGCGGTAACGTAGAGTGTGTTGCTCAAGGTGGTGCTAACCTTGTTACAGGTTTCTTTGGCGGCATGGGTGGTTGCGCGATGATCGGTCAGAGCATGATTAATATCGAGTCGGGTGGCCGTGGTCGTTTATCATCAATTAGTGCAGCCTTGTTTTTATTGGCTTTTATTCTCTTTGCATCTGGCTTGATTGAACAAATACCGTTGGCGGCATTGACCGGTGTGATGTTCATGGTAGTGATTGGTACCTTTGAGTGGTCAAGCTTTCGCATACTCGGAAAAATTCCCAAGGCGGATGCTTTTGTTTTAATTTTAGTGTCGAGTGTAACCGTATTTACCGACCTGGCTGTTGCAGTCATTGTTGGTGTGATTGTGTCGGCATTGGTCTTTGCATGGGAGCATGCCAAGCACATTGGTGTAAAAAGTTATATTGATGACAAAGGCTCAAAAGTATATGAGCTAAGCGGCCCTTTGTTTTTTGCCTCAGTTAAAAACTTTCAAGACTTATTTAATCCGAAAGACGACCCCGACGATGTAATTATCGAATTTCAACAATCACGTGTTGTTGACCACTCTGCAATCGAGTCTATCGACACCTTGGCAGAACGTTACGTCAAGGCAGGAAAAACCCTGCATCTGCGTCATCTTAGTCCTGAGTGTCGCTTACTACTTAAAAAAGCGGGTGATTTGGTCGAAGTGAATTATCTTGAAGATCCTAAATATCACGTTGCGGACGATGAGTTAAATTAAGAGCTCCTGATTTTAATAGCAAACTTATGCAAGTCTTACAAATTGCAATACAGGTTTTTCCATTCGTTATTGTTGAGACTCAATTCTGTGTTTAGCGGCTGGTCTGCATCGTCTATCCACGTAATCAAGTCTTGATAGACATTATTAGCCTGTAGATCACGACTGAGCATGTGATAGCCATTTTTATATAAGACAAAACGCATATTATTAATTTTATTTTCAGCAATATTCGCTAACATTTCACAGGTGGGTTGCTTGGTGATGAGTTCATCTTTATCACCATAGAAGACAATACCTTTTGCTGAAACCCCTTTGGCAGCGGCGAGCGCTTGATCCATCAGGTTAGTGAGGCCGTAAATAGCATCAATACGTGTAGCCTTAATCACCAGTGGGTCTTTCGATAGTTCTTTGAGCATATTGTCGTTATCGGATACCACGCGTTCAAACCCTTTTGCGGTGGGTTTCCATGCTGGCGCGATGCGTACAGTTAGCCACAGTGCGAGCCGTTGATACCAAGGCTGTGTGTGTCGCGCCCATACGGCGGGAGCGAGCAGACTAATACCGGCAACCTGTGGTGCATTTGGCTTGGCGAAGGTGGTCATAACAACAGCGCCGCCCATACTTTCACCAATAATATAAAGCGGCAAGTCAGGGTGTTTGTCTTTAATGAGTTTTATCATTGTTGCCAAGTCATTTTGCAGAGCGTCCTCATGAGGCCATAGCCCCCTGTGTTGGGTCTCACCAAAACCACGTTGATCGTAGGCGTAACAATTCACATTGTGCTCAGATAAATAAGTGCATAGTGGTGCAAAGGCGTTGCGATAATCATTAAAGCCATGCAGCGCGATGAGGCTGGTTTTTGGGTTATTAGCCAGGTATGTATCCAGTGGTAAGCGATAGCCGTCAGCCATAATCACTACATTATTGTTGAGCGATGGCGTGACACGGATTGTTGATACGGGTTGATGTTTTGGATTGCTGCAGGCAAATAGGGAAAATAATATCAGGCAAATAAATATTGCTGATAAAAATGGAAATATAAAACGTTGCACTGATAGTTCTACTTGGTAGTTTGTAGCTGTGTGTATAGGTTTGCAAATTCTTTTAGCGTTAAGGTTTCAGCGCGACGAGAAGGGTCAATGTTGGCTGCTTGTATTTGTTCTGCAGCCAATATTTTTTTCAGGTTATTACGCAGTGTTTTACGTTTTTGCGCAAAGCAGGCTTTGATGAATTTATGGAACCTAGGGTTGTCTTGTATGTTAACAGGCGGTGTTGCGTGAGGTTGCAAGCGAATAATGGATGAGTCGACCTTGGGTGGTGGCTCGAAAGCGTCGGGTGGCACATCAAACAATCTTTCAACTTGGTAGTGTAGTTGCAACCAAACACTAAGCTGGTTATAGGATTTTTCTCCAGGCTGCGCGATTAGTCTAAGTGCAATCTCTTTTTGCACCATAAAACACATGTCGACAATGATGGCATGAAAGTCAATAAGGTGAAAAAAAAGCGGGGTAGAAATATTGTAAGGCAGGTTACCGATAAGCTTGATGGGTTTTTGTTCTGAGCCGAGTTCATTAAAGTCAAACCGCAGCACATCACAGTTATACACTTCAATATTTGCACCCTGTTTTTTTTGTTCTTGCCACCAGGCAACTAAATCGCGATCAAGCTCTATTAAACGCAGCGCTACATCGTACTCTAATAATGGCAGGGTGAGGGCGCCACGACCAGGGCCAATTTCTACCAGGGCTTGGTTTTTTTGTGGTGAGATGGCGTGGATGATGTCATGAATGACACCATCGTCTTTGAGGAAATGTTGGCCAAAACGCTTACGAGTGACATGCTGTTCGAACACGCTTCTACCTATTTAATTAGTTAGTATGACGGCCATATCAAGCGCCGCTTGTAGGCTACTGTGATCGGCTTTGCCTGTGCCAGCCAGATCCAAAGCCGTACCGTGGTCGACTGAAGTGCGAATAATGGGTAAGCCTAAAGTAATATTAACGCCCTTGCCAAAGGCATGATGCTTTAATACTGGCAAGCCTTGGTCATGATACATAGCGACGATGACATCGTAGTGTTGCATATGTTGTGGTGTGAAAATGGTATCAGCAGGCAGTGGGCCAGTTAAATTCAATCCTTGTTTTTGTAATTGTTTTATAACTGGGATGATGGTGTCAATTTCTTCTCGACCTAAATGGCCGCCTTCCCCCGCATGTGGGTTAAGTCCACAAATTCCTATACGTGGTTTTTCGAGCTTGAAGCGTTGTTGTAGCTCAGAATGGATAATACACAGCGTTTGTTTAAGGCGTTCTGTTGTAATCGACTGGCTGACTTGTGACAGGGGTATATGTGTAGTGACAAGCGCTACACGTAGTTCGCCCCCAGCCAACATCATGACCGGTAGATCGGTGTGAGTTTTCTCTGCTAAATATTCCGTATGACCTTTAAAAGCAATGCCAGCATCGTTAATAATACCCTTGTGCAAAGGGCCGGTCACTAAGGCATCGTAGCGACCGTTAAGGCAGCCGTCGACAGCTTTATCAATGCAGGATAGGACATAGGCAGCATTGGCAACATTAAGTTGGCCGCATTGGTTTTTACTCAGTAAGGGTTGGTGCAGGATGGAGACGTTACCCGCGCGTTGTGGCTTAGCAGCTTGTGACAACTCGGCTGGATAAATGTTGAGCTTCATATTCAGTGTTTCTGCGCGTTTTTGCATTAGAGCAAGGTCGGCAATAAAAATGAGTTCGTGATCACCTGCTTCTTGTGTCAAGGCAAGACAGATGTCAGGGCCAATGCCGGCAGGTTCGCCAGGGGTAATGGCGATACGTTTACATGTTCTCATAGATGGTTTTTATTTTCGGGTATTGAAATGTTAGGAAACCTTTGGTTTTCTGGGTTAGATAAACCTATTAGTCAATAGGCTGTATTCATGACATAACAGGGGAGGTTGCTTAGAGGCGTAACTCGACGTAGGCGTCATCACGCAGCCGACGTAGCTCCGTTCGGCGCTCTTCTTCGATGCGACGTTGGCGCACGATGTCGCGCGCACGGTTTTTTTTCACTGTTTCTGTTGCATCGAAATCACGGCGATCACTGACATGAATAATATGCCAACCAAATTGAGTTTCGATAGGTTCGCTCATTGCTCCAATGGCCAATGCGTTCATTGCCTTTTCAAAAGGCGCGACAGTGGCGCCAGGGCTAACCCAGCCAAGGTTGCCACCTTCTTTACCTGAGCCAAGATCATCTGAGTGCTCTTTTGCCAGCAAGGCAAAGCCTTCACCGTCGACAAGGCGTTGATGAAATGTTTGCGCAAGTGCTAAAGCTTCTTCTTTACTACGGTCTCTATTGGTGACGAGAATGTGCCGTGCCTGGGTTTGTTTAACGATTTGCGTATCGGTGTCACGGCTATCAAGCAGCTTTATAATGTGAAAGCCACTGGTGCTTTTGATGACACTGCTGATATCGCCTTTGGCCATGCTGGGTACAACAGGCGCAAATAAAGTGGGTAACTCATTCGCTGCACGCCAACCAAGATTGCCGCCATCGAGCGCGGTGCTACCGTCCGATTCGGCGACCGCTATTTCAGCAAAATTAGCACCTTGTGTTAGGCGTGTGACAATGACTTTAGCTTTTTCGCGCGCTAAAGTGACTTCTTCTGCATTGGCATTTTCAGGTATAGCGATGAGAATATGACCTAACTGATAGTCGACGTTAATATTGCCCTGCGTTTGTTGAGTTTCAAGAAAGGCAGTGATATCAGCATCGCTGATGGAAACACGGCTATCAATTTGGCGCTGGTAAAAACGGTTTAAGGTAATTTCCTCGCGTATGTTTTCACGAAATTTCTCAAAGCTAATGCCGTCACGGACTAATACTTGGCGAAACTGCGATAAGGTCAAATTACTTTCGGCAGCAATATTGGTCAGCGTACGGTTTAAGGTTTCATCATCGACGACGATATTGGCACGTTGGGCGGTTTGTAATTGTATTTTGCGGTTAACTAATCGTTCTAGTACCTGTTTTTGCAAGACATCCAGGCTAGGTGCCTGGGTATTACGGCGGCGCAGTTCCTGGCTAACGCGCTGGACTTCGGCGCCTAGCTCGGTGCTGGTGATGATGTCATCGTTAACAACGGCGACGATGCTATCAAGCGGGATCGCCTCGTCAGCGGAGTGTGCTGAGCCAATAAAACTGACCATACCGGTAAGTAGTATTCCGAGAGCCAGCCCCCGCGAAAGCGTGGGGGTAAGTGGCACACGTAAGCCAAGGCGAAAAACAGCATGCCCTGAGGGCACATGGAAATAGCGGTGTTGCATTGTAAAAAAACCTTTATCGTTGATAACCAAGGATACCATTTTCGAGCAAGCTATCGATGCCCCCGCCAATGCTGGTGAGGCCTTTTAGCTCTAACTGCACAAGAAAAGCGGTGTTGCTTTCATCACTGGCGTTAATATCGTTAATGAACTCGCGTCTGACGAAGGATAAGCGCCAGCAGCACTGCTCATATTCAATGCCGGCAAAGGACTCCAGTGTTTGGCTGCGATCCAGCGAATAGTTCCAGCGGCCGACAGCACGCCAACGCTGGTTTAGCGGCCAAAAAAACGACACATCCGTTTGCTCCAATACCGGCGTGTCCGGGGTAGCGATAGCTGAGGGGTCGCGGGCGCGATAGGATAGATTTAGCCCGCGATCGGGTGTTGGACGGTATTGCAGACTGACGGTGGTTTTGACTGAATTTTCGTCATCAGGATCCCACTGCCATTCAGCGCTGGCGCGCCAGCGTCCGTTAGGCATAGCATCGATGCGGGCAACAAAATCAGAAGTGTTATCGGTGTCTATTGCGCCGCCGTTGAGCGTCACTTTACGATCACGAAAATGGCGAATTTGGCCTAAGGCGAGCCGGACCAGCTCATCACCACTTTCATCATCGATCAGCCGTGAAGTGACGGCTAAGGCGAGTTGATTGGCATCACCCACGCGGTCACCGCCGGAAAAACGATTATCACGGAACAGTTGTTCAAAGGTGAAGTCATTAAGGCCGGTATCAAAGATGGGGATAGCGTCCTGGTCTTTGAACGGCACGTGCAAGTAAAACAAGCGCGGCTCAAGGGTATGAATAAAGGCGCGTTTACCCAAAGCCAGTGGTTTGTCAAAGTATAAACCACTATCGAGGCTGCTGATGGGTAGAGTCCGCGTCTGATTGCTGTCTACGCCAGGCGCCTGGTCATCGAGTGCAAATTGTGTATGGCGTAAACTCAGTTTAGGCTCAAAAAAGCCCCATGATCGGTTGTAGCGGCGGCCGAACGTGGGTTGAATATCAAAGCGTGACGCAGTAATTCCAGTTAGGACAGCTGGTGAAATAGGTTTAGCAAAGCCAGAAAATATTGATTTAATGGATGTTTCTCCGAAACAACTTGTGTCTGTTGCTGCCGCT
>JAESQP010000071.1 GCA_016765075.1 Gammaproteobacteria bacterium | reverse complement strand
CTGGCGACAACATCAAAGTAGATGTAGCGTTGATTGCGCCGATTGCGATGGAAGACGGCTTGCGTTTTGCTATTCGCGAAGGTGGTCGTACTGTTGGTGCGGGTGTTGTCACTAAGGTGGTTGAGTAATTACTATGGAAGGTCAACGTATACGAATTCGTCTTAAGGCATTTGATCATCGTTTGATTGATCAATCGGCTCGTGAAATTGCAGACACTGCTAAGCGTACTGGTGCGCAAGTTAAAGGCCCTATCCCTTTGCCTACTAAGAAAGAGCGTTTTACTATTTTGATTTCGCCGCACGTTAATAAAGACGCGCGCGATCAATATGAAATTCGCACACACAAGCGGTTGATGGATATTGTCGATCCGACAGATAAGACGGTTGATGCGTTGATGAAGTTGGATCTTGCTGCTGGCGTTGATGTTCAGATTAAGCTGAATTGATCATGAGTGTTGAGGTTTTGATATGACAATGGGTGTGGTTGGACGCAAAGTAGGTATGACGCGAGTCTTTACCGATGCGGGTGAGTCTATTCCTGTTACTGTGATTGAGGTGGCGCCTAATCTCGTTACTCAGGTTAAGAGTCTTAATAGCGATGGCTACAGAGCGCTTCAGGTGACGACGGGTTCACGTCGTGCATCGCGTGTGACCAAGCCGATGGCAGGTCATTTTGCTAAAGCAAACGTTGAGGCGGGTCGTGGTACCTGGGAATTTCGTTTAGATGATGGTGAAGGTGACGATGCTACGGTTGGTCAAGCCTTTGGTGTTGATATGTTCTCTGACGGTGATGTCGTTGATGTGGCAGGGACGAGTATAGGTAAAGGTTTCGCTGGTGTTGTTAAGCGTCATCATTTTGCAATGAAAGACGCGACTCACGGTAACTCCTTAAACCATCGTACGCCAGGCTCTATTGGCCAGAATCAAACTCCTGGCCGTGTTTTTAAAGGCAAGAAAATGGCTGGCCATATGGGTAGCGTTCGCCGTACTACGCAGAATTTGAAAGTAGTGCGTGTCGACAGTGAGCGTAAGCTGATTTTAGTTAAAGGTGCCGTGCCAGGTGCAGCGGGTAGCAATGTTATTGTGACCCCGGCAATTAAAGCGCGTAATTAAGAGTTAAGTATTACAATGGATATTAGTTTACGATCAGCTAACGGTAAGAGTGAGGGAACCATTTCGGTTTCTGATGAGACCTTCGGTCGCGCTTATAATGAGGCGCTGGTTCATCAAGTTGTTACTGCTTATCAGGCGGGTGCTCGTGCTGGCACTCACCAACAAAAAACACGCAGTGATGTGCGTGGTGGTGGCGCCAAGCCTTGGCGCCAAAAAGGTACTGGCCGTGCACGTGCTGGTACTAGCCGTAGCCCAATTTGGCGCTCGGGTGGTGTTACGTTTGCCGCGCGTCCACGTGATTATTCTAAAAAAGTGAATCGTAAAATGTATCGCGGTGCGATTAGCTCTATGCTGTCTGAGCTGGTGCGCCAAGATCGCTTGATGGTGGTTGAAGATTTTTCAATTTCAGCAGCAAAGACTAAAGAGTTGTTAGTCAAGCTAAACGGTTTAGGTGTTGATAACGCGATGATTATTGTCGAAACGGGTGATGTTAATCTTTATCTCGCTGCGCGTAATTTACACAAAGTTGAGGTTAGTGATGTTGAGGAAGTTGATCCAGTGAGCTTGATTCGTTTCGCTCATGTTGTGATAACCGTGCCAGCGCTTAAAAGGTTAGAGGAGCGTTTGCAATGAATGAAGCACGTTTAATGCAGGTATTGCTGCGCCCTCATGTGACGGAGAAGGCTGCGCTCATCAAGGAAAATGGCCAGGTTATTTTTCGTGTCGTCTCTGATGCAACCAAGTCTGAAGTGGCGAAAGCCGTTGAGCTTATGTTCGACGTAAAAGTGAAGGCCGTTCAGGTTTCTAATGTTAAAGGTAAAACCAGGAAGTTTAAGCAGATTGCTGGTCGTCGCTCTGACTGGAAAAAAGCTTACGTCTCATTGGTTGAAGGTCATGATATTGACTTTCTTAGTGCTCAATAAGTAAACAGCCCGGCAAATAAGCCCAGAAAATAAAATAGGCTAAGGCATAACATCATGGCTATAGTAAAAACCAAACCGACCTCACCGGGACGACGCTTTGTCGTTAAGGTGGTGGGTGCAAACCTGCATAAAGGTGCACCATATGCTCCTCTTCTAGAGAAGAAGTCAAAGCATGGCGGTCGTAATAATCAGGGTCGTATTACCGTGCGTCATCACGGTGGTGGTCATAAACAGCATTATCGTATTATCGATTTTAAGCGCAATAAAGATGATATTATCGCCAAGGTTGAGCGTCTAGAGTACGACCCTAACCGCAGTGCGCATATCGCTTTACTTTTGTATAAAGATGGTGAGCGTCGGTATATCCTGGCACCCAAAGGTATTAACGCGGGTGATGAGCTTGTCTCAGGTGTTAGTGTGCCAATGAAAGTTGGTAACTGCATGCCTATTCGCAATATCGTTGTTGGTAGTCAGATTCACAATATTGAGATGAAGCCAGGTAAAGGTGGTCAGATCGCACGTAGCGCCGGGACCTCAGCGCAGTTAGTCGCGCGTGAGGGCGAGTATGGTGTGGTTCGTCTTCGCTCTGGTGAAATGCGTAAAATTCATGTTGAGTGTCGCGCGACACTCGGTGAAGTGTGTAATTCAGAGCATGGCCTACGTTCTTTGGGTAAGGCTGGCGCTACTCGCTGGCGCGGTATACGCCCGACGGTTCGTGGTGTAGTGATGAACCCGGTTGATCATCCCCATGGCGGTGGTGAAGGCCGTACTTCTGGTGGCCGTCATCCTGTTACACCGTGGGGTGTGCCAACAAAAGGTTATAAGACCCGTAAAAACAAGCGGACAGATGATCTCATCGTGCGTCGTCGTAGTCGTAAGTAACTAAATAGCTAAGTATATTAAAGAGGATATAACGTGCCACGTTCAATCAAGAAAGGGCCTTTCATCGATCTTCACCTTAGAAAAAAGGTGGATGAGGCGGTGGCTAGTAATAATCGTCGCCCGATTAAAACCTGGTCTCGTCGTTCAATGGTCACCCCTACCATGGTGGGTTTAACGATTGCGATTCATAACGGACGCCAACATGTGCCTGTATTGATTTCTGAGAACATGGTTGGTCATAAGCTGGGTGAGTTCTCGGCAACGCGTACTTATCGTGGCCATGCCGGCGATAAGAAAGCGAAATAACGGAGCTCGATATACAATGAAAACACCGGTAATAAAATGAAAACATTGGCGCGTTTACGTCATAGCCGCATCTCGGCTCAAAAGGCACGGCTGGTTGCAGACCAGATTCGTGGTTTGCCAGTTGACCGTGCGCTACAAGTCCTCACTCTTAGTCCGAAGAAGGGTGCAGGCATTATTAAGAAAGTGCTTGAGTCTGCCATTGCTAATGCAGAACATAATGACGGTGCTGATATCGACGATCTTAAAGTTGAAACAATTTACGTTGATGAAGCAGCCACATTCAAACGGTTTCGCGCTCGTGCAAAGGGTCGTGGAAATCAAATATTGAAACGTAACAGCCATATTACTGTGGCTGTTGTCGACTAAAGTTAAAGAGAGCAAATTATGGGTCAAAAGGTTCATCCTATTGGAATACGGCTTGGTATCGTCAAAGATTGGACGTCTAAGTGGTATGCTAATTCAAGTGACTATGCGGATAATTTGTACGCTGATCTTAAGGTGCGTGAGTTTCTCAAGAAAAAGTTATCACAAGCATCGGTTAGTCGCATCCAGATTGAACGTCCAGCTAAAAATGCGCATATCACAATACATACGGCTAGACCCGGTATCGTGATTGGTAAAAAAGGCGAAGACGTAGAGGCTCTACGTAAAGAAGTGGGTGCGATGATGGGTGTGCCTGTGCATATCAACATCGAAGAGATTCGTAAGCCAGAGTTGGACGCGCAACTGGTAGCGGAGAGTGTTGCCCAGCAAATTGAGCGTCGCATTATGTTTCGCCGTGCCATGAAACGTGCGGTGCAAAACACGATGCGCCTTGGCGCGCAGGGTATTAAAATCAAGGTGGGTGGTCGCTTAAACGGTGCAGAAATTGCTCGTAGCGAGTGGTATCACGAAGGTCGCGTGCCTTTGCATACGTTACGTGCTGATATTGATTATGGTTTTGCAGAAGCTCTCACCACTTACGGCATTATTGGCGTCAAGGTTTGGATCTTCAAAGGCGAGATATTTGCCAGTGAGCCGCAAGAAGCAGACGCGAACCCGCTGGCCGCAAAGAAATAGCGGGTAGCCCGAATTTTTTGGAAATTGACAGATGTTACAACCTAAACGTACAAAATTCAGAAAACAGTTTAAAGGTAGGAACCGTGGCTTAGCGACGGTTGGGAACACCGTAAGTTTTGGCGAATTTGGCCTTAAATCGATAGGGCGTGGCCGTATTACTGCGCGCCAAATCGAAGCGGCTCGCCGCGCCATGACGCGCTATATTAAGCGTGGTGGTAAAATCTGGATCCGTATTTTTCCAGACAAGCCAATTACCAAGAAACCTTTAGAGGTGCGTATGGGTAAAGGTAAAGGTAATGTTGAATATTGGGTGTCTCAGATTCAGCCTGGCCGCATGCTTTATGAAATGGAAGGTGTAACTGAAGAGATTGCGCGTGAAGCTTTTAAGTTGGCGGCAGCTAAATTACCGGTTCAAACCACATTTGTTTCACGGACAGTAATGTAATGACTACGACAGAATTGCGAGCCAAAGACCTAGCCGGCCTTAATGCCGAGTTAATAGACTTGCTTAAAGAGCAGTTTAACCTGCGCATGAGTAAAGGCGCTGGCCAGCTGGGGCAAACTCATTTAATACAGCAGGCGCGTCGTAATATTGCCCGTGTTCGCACGGTTATTACTGAGAAATCGGCCGACAAACCGGGGGTCGTCTAATGACTAAAGAAGAGAATAAAACCGTACGGACCTTGGTCGGTAAGGTGACCAGTGACAAAATGGATAAGACGATTACCGTATTGATTGAGCGTAAGATCCCTCATCCTGTTTATAGTAAGTTTATTAAGCGTTCGACAAAAGTTCATGTACACGATGAAAATAATGAAGGGCAAATTGGTGATACGGTTTCTATTGCCCAGTGTCGCCCGATGTCTAAATCAAAATCGTGGCGTCTGAGTAAGATTGAAAGAAAAGTCGAATCCGGTGCCGGTTAAGGCGCTTAACAGTTACAACGTGTAAAGGTAGTTTGGCATGATTCAAATGCAATCGATATTGGGCGTAGCGGACAACAGTGGTGCCCGCCGTCTAATGTGCATCAAGGTGTTGGGCGGTTCGCACCGTCGCTATGCTGGTATTGGCGATATCATTAAAGTCAGTGTGAAAGAAGCAATTCCACGTGGCAAAGTGAAGAAGGGTGAAGTGTTTAATGCCTTGGTTGTGCGTACCCGTAAAGGTGTTCGTCGTCCTGATGGGTCAATTATTCGTTTTGATGGTAACGCAGCTGTGTTGTTGAATGCGCAATTGCAGCCTATTGGTACCCGTATCTTTGGTCCGGTTACTCGTGAGTTACGCAGTGAAAAATTCATGAAAATCATTTCGCTTGCTCCTGAAGTATTGTAATTACGAAGAGTTTATAGTCATGCGTAAGATTAAAAAGGGTGATGACGTGATAGTTCTCACCGGTAAAGATAAAGGCAAGCAGGGCACGGTTAGTCGCGTCATGCCTGAAGAGGCGCGCGTTATTGTTGGTGGGATTAATATGGCTAAGCGCCATACTAAAGGTAATCCTAATGCGGGTGTTGCGGGCGGTATTATTGATAAAGAAATGCCCTTGCACATTTCCAATATTGCTATTTTTAACCCGATCACCAAGAAAGCTGATCGTGTGGGCATTAAAACACTTGAAGACGGTAAAAAAGTGCGTTATTTCAAGTCTAACAACGAAGTCGTGGACATATAAGCCATGGTCAGATTACAACAATTTTATAACGATACCGTAGTTAAAAAACTACAAGACGAGTTTAAATATAATAGTGCTATGGAAATCCCTAGGATTAGCAAGATTACGCTAAACATGGGTGTTGGTGAGGCGATTGGTGATCGCAAAGTGATTGAACACGCTGTCAGTGATATGACAAAAATTGCTGGTCAAAAACCTATTGTTACCAAAGCACGAAAATCTATCGCTGGCTTTAAATTACGTGAAGACTGGCCGGTGGGTTGTAAAGTGACGCTACGTCGTGAGCGTATGTATGAATTTTTGGATCGCCTGGTTTCTGTGGCGATTCCACGTATTCGTGATTTTCGTGGTTTAAGTGGTAAAGCATTTGACGGTCGTGGTAACTACAGTATGGGCGTTAAGGAGCAGATTATGTTCCCTGAAATTGATTACGATAAAATTGATACGATTCGTGGTTTAGATATTACGATTACAACAACGGCACGTACTGATGATGAGGGCCGCGCCTTGTTAGCAGCATTTAATTTCCCAATTAAGAATTAAGAGTTAGTTTTATGGCTAAAAAATCAATGATACACCGCGATGTCAAACGTCGAAAGATGGTTGCGCGGTTTGCAGTGAGACGTGCTGAACTTAAAGCAAAGCTAAAAGATCTTTCTTTGCCTGATGAAGAGCGTGAAGCAGCGCAAAGGAAATTTCAGTCACTGCCGCGTGATTCAAGTCCATGCCGTATTCGTAACCGTTGCCGGCTTAGTGGTCGTCCTCATGGTGTTTATCGTAAGTTCGGCCTTGGTCGTAACAAATTAAGAAAAGCAGCTATGCGTGGTGATGTGCCTGGCTTGGTTAAGGCCAGTTGGTAGTCACGACAACTTGCCCGCTTTTGTGAGTTATTAGGATAAAGTAAAAATATGAGTTTCTCAGATCCCATTGCAGACTTATTAACACGCATTCGCAATGCTCAGATGGTGTCAAAACCAACTGTCAGCATGCCTGCCTCGAAAGAGAAAAAGGCCATTGCAGATGTGTTGCTGGACGAAGGTTATATCTCTTCGGCTGAAATCGATACGACGGGTGATTTCCCTGCCTTAAACATTGGTTTAAAGTATTACGAAGGTAAGCCGGTTATTGATGAAATTAAGCGAGTCAGTCGTCCTGGTTTGCGTATATATAGAGGTAAAGGTGACCTGCCAGTAGTTAAAGCGGGTTTGGGTATTGCGATTGTGTCCACTTCCAAAGGCGTAATGACAGCGAAAGCTGCAGTAGCCCAGGGTGAAGGTGGCGAAGTACTTTGTACTGTTGCTTAAGGTAATTGAAAAATGTCACGTATTGCCAAAACGCCTGTAGAAATACCTTCCGATGTAAAGGTTGATATTAAAGACGGGTATATTAAAGTTAAGGGTCCTAAGGGTGAGATGGAGCGTACGATTCATCCCTCTGTAGTAATGAGCCAAGAGGGTAAAATCCTATCGTTTTCGATGAAAAAAGAAGGCGCTAACATGGCAATGGCCGGCACCATGCGTTCTTTAGTGCACAATATGATGGTTGGTGCGACTCAAGGCTTTGTGAAAAAATTAACACTGGTTGGTGTTGGTTATCGTGCCCAGGTTAAAGGTAAGGTGCTGGACTTGACTCTTGGTTTTTCGCATCCGGTAGAGCATGCCATTCCAGATAATATTAAGATCGAGACCCCTAGCCAGACTGAAGTTGTTATAAGTGGCCCTGACAAACAACGCGTTGGCCAGGTTGCTGCGGAAATACGTGCTTATCGTCCACCTGAACCTTATAAAGGTAAAGGTGTGCGTTATTCTGATGAACAGATTTCGTTGAAAGAAGCGAAGAAAAAATAAGGGGCCTTAGAAAGCTATGGCTAGTAAAATTCAATCTAGAGCTCGTCGCGCATTACGTACGCGTTCACGTATTAAAACGTTGAGCAGGTATCGTTTGTGTGTGCATCGTACACCGCGTCATATTTATGCACAGGTTATTGCTCCTAATGGTCATGAAGTTGTGGCTAGTGCAGCGACTGTGCAGCAAGAGATACGTAAAGACACAAAGTACACCGGTAATATTGATGCTGCCAAAGCAGTGGGTGCTGCGGTGGCTAAGTTGGCAATAGACAAGGGTGTTAAGCAAGTCGCATTTGATCGTTCAGGGTTTCGTTTTCACGGGCGCATTAAAGCGTTGGCTGATGCTGCGCGTGAAGCGGGTCTCGAATTTTAAAGGTTTTTTAATAGGTATTTAGCATGGCAAGTTATGACGGTCAGCCCTCAGATGGGCTCAATGAGAAATTGGTAGGCATTCGACGCGTTGCTAAAGTCGTAAAAGGTGGCCGCCAGTTTGGTTTTTCTGCCTTAACGGTTGTTGGCGATGGTAACGGCCGGGTTGGTTTTGGTAGTGGTAAAGCACGTGAAGTGCCTGCTGCAATCCAAAAAGCAATGGAGCAAGCACGTCGTAACATGGTGACTGTGAAATTAAATGAAGCTACGTTGCAACACGCGACCATGGGTCATCATGGTGCAGCGAAAGTATATATGCAGCCTGCGTCGCCGGGTACTGGCATTATTGCTGGTGGCGCGATGCGTGCCGTATTTGAAGTATTAGGGGTTCAGGATGTATTGGCGAAATGTATTGGTTCGCCTAACCCAGTTAACGTTGTTCGAGCCACAATTCAAGGCTTGGATGAAATGACTGATCCTGAATACGTTGCTGCGAAACGCGGCAAAAAAGTTAGCGATATTGTTGGTTAGGAAATCGTAATGGCTAGCAAGATTAAAGTTACCTTGGTTCGCAGTACCTGTAAGCGTTTGGCTTCACATAAAGCATGTGTTGCTGGTTTGGGTTTGCGTCGTATACACCATACAGTTGAAGTTGAAGATACACCTAGTGTGCGCGGTATGATTAATAAAGTGTCGTATTTGCTGCAAGTTGAGGGAGCTCAAGATGCCTAGTAGGATGCGTTTAAATAACCTAAGCCCTGGTGAAGGTGCTAAGCGGGCTCGTACTCGCGTTGGTCGTGGTATGGGTTCTGGATTGGGTAAGACTTGTGGCCGTGGCCATAAAGGGCAGCATTCGCGCTCGGGTGGTTATCACAAAGTAGGCTTTGAGGGTGGTCAGCAACCTTTACAGCGTCGTCTGCCTAAAGTTGGTTTTAGCTCGCGTGTTGGTCGTGTTACGGCTGAAATCCGTTTGAGCGAGTTGACTAAAATCGACGGTGACATCGTTGATTTAACCTCTTTACGTGCGGCCAACCTTATTACAGCGGGCATTCTTCGTGCTCGGGTGATGTTGTCTGGCACAGTAGATAAAACTTATACCGTTAAGGGTTTGGCTGTAACCAAGGGTGCTCGTGCTGCGATTGAAGCAGCTGGCGGGAAGATAGAGGACTAAGTGTCTGCTTCCGCTGCAGCGCTAGCCTCCAAAATAGGTGGGGGAAATCTCGGTGAGCTCAAGCGGCGCTTGTGGTTTGTTCTTGGTGCGCTAATTGTATTTCGTGTTGGTACTTTTTTGCCGGTGCCCGGTATCGATCCCACTGCCTTAGCAGATTTGTTCGAGCAACAAAAAGGCACTATTTTAGAATTCGTTAATATGTTTTCTGGTGGCGCTTTAGGCCGGGTTAGCATATTTGCACTTGGCGTGATGCCATATATTTCGGCTTCTATCATTATTCAGCTTTTGACAGCGGTTAGTCCGAAGCTTGAGCAAATGAAAAAAGAAGGCGAAGCAGGTCGCCGTAAAATCACACAATATACGCGACGTTTTACTCTTGCGTTGGCTACGTTTCAGGCGATTGGTATTTCCATTGCACTGGAAGGTATGAGTGCAGGTGGTGCGGCTGTAGTGATTGATCCGGGTCTAGCATTTCGTTTCACCGCGGTGGTAACACTGGTGACTGGGACGATGTTCTTGATGTGGCTGGGTGAACAAATGACGGAGCGCGGTATTGGTAATGGTATCTCGCTGATTATTTTTGCCGGTATTGTCGCTGGTTTACCGTCTGCCATTGGCGGCACGCTTGAGTTGGCACGTACTGGCGAGTTACACGGTGCGTTAGTGTTGATTATTATTGCATTGGCGCTGGCAGTTACCGCATTTGTTGTATTTGTCGAACGTGGTCAGCGGCGCATAACG
>JAESQP010000070.1 GCA_016765075.1 Gammaproteobacteria bacterium | reverse complement strand
GAGTAAAACGCGGCGTCGTTGCACACGCCAGACATAAAAAAATCCTTGAGCAAGCCAAGGGTTACCGGGGTCGTCGTAAGAACGTCTTCCGAG
The DNA here is from genome assembly GCA_016765075.1 of Gammaproteobacteria bacterium. Lineage (NCBI taxonomy): Bacteria > Pseudomonadati > Pseudomonadota > Gammaproteobacteria > Gammaproteobacteria bacterium. The sequence goes on along the minus strand of JAESQP010000070.1, from coordinate 5,530 downwards.
TTGCCAAACAGGCAGTAACAAAAGCTGGCCAGTATGCTTACCGTGACCGTCGTCAGCGTAAGCGTCAATTCCGTGCACTATGGATTATACGTATCAACGCTGCTGCACGTGAGTTCGGCTTAAGCTAAAGCCGCATGATCGATGGCCTGAATAAAGCTGATGTCGAAGTTGATCGCAAAATTCTGGCTGATCTAGCTGTACATGACAAAGCTAGCTTTGGTGTATTGGCAGAAAAAGCTAAAAGTACATTAGCCGCCGCCGCATAAAACCGACAACAGCTACTGTTGTTTCGTTATGCCACTGACAGGGGCTGACAGGACGATAAAGAAGGGAAGGGTAAACCTTCCCTTTTCTTTTTAGCCCTTTTTATTTTCTGGAGCGTGCCTTTTGCAAGAACTCGATAAGCTAGTCACCTCAGCCAGGCAAGCCATTGAGCAAAGCCAGGATTTAAAGGTGCTAGAGCAGCTGCGCATTGATTATCTTGGCAAGAAGGGTGTCACTACGGCACAGCTGAAACAGCTCGGTAAACTCCCTGGTGAAGAGCGCCCTGCCGCTGGTGAAAAGATCAACATTGCTAAGCAAGCAGTTCATGCCAGTCTTGAACAGCAAAAAACTATTCTCAAAACACTTGCTCTTGAGAAAAAACTGGCGAGTGAAACCATCGATGTAAGTTTACCAGGAAGAGGGCAGAGTAATGGCAGCCTACATCCTGTTACGCAAACCATCGATCGCATTGTTTCCCTATTTGCTTCAGCCGGTTTTGAGATCGCTGAAGGGCCAGAGATCGAAGATGATCAGCATAACTTTTCAGCATTGAATATCCCGGCCAATCATCCAGCCCGCGCCATGCACGATACTTTTTATATTGATGACAGCACAGTGCTGCGTACACATACCTCCCCCGTGCAAATACGGGTAATGGAAAATAATAAACCGCCTTTACGTATTGTCGCACCAGGCCGTGTTTATCGCTGCGATTCTGATTTAACGCATACGCCAATGTTCCATCAAGTTGAAGGTTTTGTTGTGGATAAAGACGTTAGCTTTGCACATCTTAAAGGCTTACTTGATCAGTTTTTGAGCGCATTTTTTGAAAAAGAATTACCGCTACGTTTTCGCCCATCTTACTTCCCATTCACTGAGCCATCAGCTGAAGTTGATATCGCCTGCATGATGTGCGAAGGCAAAGGTTGCCGTGTTTGCAGCCATACCGGTTGGTTGGAAATAATGGGCTGCGGCATGATTCATCCTAACGTATTTAATGCTACCGGAATTGACAATGAAGAATATACCGGTTTCGCTTTTGGCCTGGGTGTGGAGCGTATGGCCATGTTGCGTTATGGCGTCAACGATTTGCGTTTATTTTTTGAAAACGATTCACGTTTTCTACAACAGTTTAACTAGGGGGCGTCAACAATTAATAAGGCCGCCCTGTTGTACCTGAAAAAACGCCAGGCGCCCCGCAGGAAGTGCCCTTGGGGTGCAAGGCGAGAGGAGAAAAGTTTAGTGGTTCTAAATGAACGACGAATAACGCAGAATGGCGTTTTTTCAGGTGCAACCCGAAGGGCTAAGCCTATTTTTCTGCCCAGCGGCGTTATACCCCTAGGGCACGTAGTCACTCGCTTATGTAGCACCACTACACTACGCTCATTCTGCCTTGCTGGGCAAAAAATAGGCTTAGCAGGGCGGCCTTATTAATTGTTAACGCCCCCTAGAGAGAGCACTTATGCTAGTCAGTGAAAACTGGTTAAGAGAGTTAGTTTCACCAGAAATTGCCTCCGATCTTGATACGAAAGGTTTGGCGCATCAAATCACCATGGCCGGGCTTGAAGTTGAAGCCATAAAAGATATGAGCCCTGAGTTTAGCAAGGTGGTGGTGGGTCTGGTTGAAAGGACTGATAACCATCCTAATGCCGATAAACTGAAACTGACCAAGGTTAATGTTGGTGATGAAGTGCTGGATATTGTTTGTGGTGCAAGCAATGTTGTAGCAGGTGTTAAGGTTCCTGTCGCCTTAGTCGGTGCCAAGTTAGCCAATGGTGTCAAGATTAAAAAGGCCAAGGTGCGAGGCGAAGCCTCTTTTGGTATGTTATGCGCTGCAACAGAATTGGGTTTGGCTCCGGAATCTGATGGGCTAATGTTATTAGCCGAAGATGCGCAGACAGGCCAGAACCTTGCTGACTATTTACAATTAAACGATCATGTTATCGATGTCTCTCTAACACCAAACCGTGGTGATTGCCTAAGTGTTTTAGGCTTGGCGAGAGAGGTGGCAGTACTTAATAAAATTGAACTAACGCCACCACCATCAAAGTCTGTCTATGCCCTCATCGAAGACACATTAGATGTTCAACTCAACTCTGGTGAAGGCTGTTCCCGCTATTGTGGCCGTATCGTGCGTGATGTCGATGTATCTAAGCCAACACCAATATGGATGACGGAGCGTTTGCGTCGTGCAGGTGTGCGTAGCCTTAACCTGGTTGTTGATATCACCAACTATGTCATGTTAGAACTGGGTCAGCCCATGCATGCGTTTGATTTAGATAAACTTGATGGTGACATACAAGTACGCCTTGCTCAGCAAGGCGAGAAAATTACCTTACTTAATGATGAAGAAGTGGTGCTTACAGCAGGCACTATGGTCATCGCTGACAAGACAAAAGCACATGCTATTGCTGGCGTTATGGGTGGTCTTGAAAGCTCGGTGCGACCAGACACCCGCAATATTTTTTTTGAAAGCGCATTTTTTCACCCCGACACCATTGCAGGGCGTGCACGCCAGTATGCCTTGCATACGGATTCCTCTCATCGCTTTGAACGTGGGGTTGATTTTGAGTTAGCACGCCCTGCGCTTGAGCGTGCCACCAGCTTGTTACTGGAAATCACAGAAGCCAAGCCAGGCCCGATTAAGGAAGCTGTGAGTGACGCTGATTTGCCGAAACGAAATGCTATCTTGCTGCGGCTCAGTCGTATCCAGAGTTTACTTGGCATTACCCTGGTGCCTGATGATGTCGTTGAGATACTTACGCGATTAGGTATGAATGTCGTCGTGGTTGAACAGAACGATGAATGGCGTGTGACACCACCTAGCTATCGTTTCGATATTGAAATAGAAGCTGATCTGATTGAAGAGATTGCGCGTATTCATGGTTATCATCACATTGCCCCGATAGCGATGAAGGGTGCTCTTGAAATTAAATTGCAAACTGAGACGAAAACCAGTAAACGACACATCAGCCAAATGTTAGTCAGTCGTGGTTATCAGGAAGCCATTAGCTATAGTTTTATTGCGCCAGATATTCAAGCACTGATTAGCCCTGATCTTGCACCCATTACACTGATGAACCCTATCTCTACAGATATGGAAGTGATGCGCACCAGCCTTTGGCCAGGGCTGATACAAGCGGCCTCACGTAATCTTGCGCGTCAGCAGGAGCGTGTGCGTTTATTTGAAATCGGTGCGTGCTACTTCAATCAAGGCTCAATAGAAAGCTCAGGGCGACGTGAAGAAAATTTTATTGCCGGAATCGTTACAGGTAATACTTTAGCCCAGCAGTGGGGCTGTAAAACCACTTCGCATGATTTTTATGATGTGAAATCAGATCTGGAAGCACTGCTCTCAGGTATTAAGGCTCAGTTTGTGGCAGAGCATCACCCAGCATTACACCCAGGCCAAAGCAGCAAAATTATCAGTGAGCAGGGCCAAACCATCGGTTGGCTGGGTAGTCTGCATCCCCAGCTACAGCAGCAGCTCGATATTAAGGCAGCAACCATTTTCGAACTTAAACTTGATGCCGTATTGGCACGTGATATAGCGAGTTTCACGCCATTATCGCGTTTCCCCTCGAATCGACGTGATATTGCCGTGATAGTCAACCAAGACATTAGCGCTGATGATTTATTGATATGTGTGCGCGGCGCAGCTGGAAAATTACTAAAGCAGTTCGATATCTTCGACATATATCAAGGCGAAGCCATTGATTTAGGACGAAAAAGTGTCGCTATGGGCTTGACCTTACAGGATTTTTCCCGCACTCTTACTGATGCAGATATCGAGCAAGTGATAGCGAATGTTATCGCTGCTTTAATAAATCAATACGATGCGAGCTTGAGAGACTAGAGCCTGTTAACACTATAAACATGGCAGCCTTGCCGTCCCAAATTGGGCCAGGCAAGGCGCGAGGAGAGAGGTTTAGAAGTGCTAAATGAACGACGAGTAACGCCGCCTGGCCCAATTTGGGACGGCAACCCGAAGGGATGGGGCTATTTTTCCGCAGTTCTGCGTCGCAGTTCGCTTGTGTACGGCAAGTACACGGCGCTTACTGCGCCTTGTCCTGCGAAAAAATGGCCTCCATCGCTGCCATGTTTATAGTGTTAACAGGCTCTGGGTAATGGGGACAACACTGACCAAGGCTGATTTAGCCGAAAAATTGTTTGACGAACTCGGCCTCAATAAAAGAGAAGCCAAAGAGTTTGTCGAAATCTTTTTTGAAGAAATCCGCCAAATGCTGGAAAGTAATCAGCAAGTGAAGTTATCAGGTTTTGGTAATTTTAATCTTCGTGCGAAAAGCGAAAGGCCTGGCCGTAATCCAAAAACCGGAGAAGAAATCCCTATTTGCGCGCGCCGTGTTGTTACCTTTCACCCTGGCCAAAAATTAAAGGCACGGGTTGAGGCCTACCATGGCCCAGACGATTCCAAGTAAAGCGTTAAAGGATAAGGAACCACCAGTGGTTCCTAATAAACGTTACTTTAGTATCGGAGAAGTTGGCCAACTTTGTGATTTAAAACCTCATGTACTACGCTATTGGGAACAAGAATTTCCTCAGCTCAGCCCTATCAAGCGTCGAGGTAACCGCCGTTACTATCAACGTGAAGATATTTTGCTTATTCGTCGCATACGCGGCATGCTCTATGACGAAGGTTTTACCATTAGTGGTGCCAAGCAACAGTTAAAGGGTGGCCATGTCAAAGAAGTTAAAAAAGAGATTAGCGAATCGAAACAATCGGTTCGTGAAATTCGAAAAGAGTTAGAAGACATTCTTTCAGAATTAAACGATTAATCATCGGGGCGTAGCGCAGCCTGGTAGCGCACCGGCATGGGGTGCCGGTGGTCGGAGGTTCAAATCCTCTCGCCCCGACCAATACAGGTAAAAGACCTAAAATAAGGGCTCGGGATTGCCCGCCCTCAAGCGCAGCTTTCGGGCGTTCGACTCGCTCGAAGCGATGCTTCGAGCAGGGCGCTCGTCTCACCCTCTCGCCCCGACCAATACAGGTAAAAAACCTAAAACAAGAACTCGGGTAGATCAGTTATTAAAAAATAGTAACGACTTACGTAAACTATTAATTTTTCTAACGTTATACTAACAGTCACTTCATGGTTGGTGAATTTAGCGCGAATTCAAGTTACAAGTGCAACATTTGGTTGATACCTAAGAATACTTGATTAGGTGTTTTAATACCAAGACATTTTCTTGGACGATTATTGAGTTTATCCATAACGGTGTTGATTTCTTTTATAGTGATGGTTTT
>JAESQP010000069.1 GCA_016765075.1 Gammaproteobacteria bacterium | reverse complement strand
GCGTCGTTAAACAACGGCAACGTCTTTTCAAGGTTGATGATATGAATTTTATTACGTGCGCCAAAGATATAAGGCGCCATCTGGGGATTCCAGTAGTGAGTCAGATGGCCGAAATGAACACCAGCCTCCAGCATCTCACGCATTGAGACGTTAGGCATATTAATTTCCTCTTGTAGGGTTAAGCCTCCACATTCCCCATAAGCTGACCAAATAGCGAACTATCCAGCACCCCAGCCGATGTGACGGAATGTGTGTGTCATAGTATGGCAACAGCGAGGTTGCCTGTGTATACCGGCTCTCAAGCGAGATTCGGCGCGAGACTTATACCATATTAGAGACACTTTCTCAATCTTTTGACTGACCCGTATTTCTTGCCAGGGGGCGAAATAATCGCATCCAAGACTCGGCTTTGCCCCCTTGAGGGGGAGTACTTCCTCGGATTGTCTGGCGACAACCCCCAGAGCGCGCAGAGATTTTATTTTACAGTGGGTTTTCTGAGGCAGTGGAATACGGGCTGTATTTCCGGCCGAAGGAAATCCACTGTAAAATCACCTCAGCACCCCCTCGCGGAGCCTGCCCCGTGCTTGACACGGGGGTAAAGATCAAGCGAGAGCTCGTCATTCTGGTGAGAAATGCGGGCTGGTGATGGCACAGATCCACCAGTACGGTTAGAATGCGCGATTGAACTGTGCTTTTGTACTAAAAGCAAACTAAGCGATTGAATTTATTGATAAGAGCTATGCCTGTCACTATTAAATCAACTGATGAGATCGAGAAAATGCGTGTCGCAGGACGGCTTGCTGCAGACGTATTGCATATGATTCACCCGCATGTCGTTGTTGGCATCACAACTGGCGAGCTTGACCAGATCTGCCACGATTTCATCACTCAAGAGCAGGCAGCGATACCTGCACCATTAAATTATCATGGTTTTCCAAAATCAATCTGTACCTCAGTCAACCACGTTGTCTGTCACGGTATTCCCGGTGACAAGAAACTCAAGAATGGCGACATTATTAATATCGATGTTACTGTCATCAAAGAGGGCTATCACGGTGATACCAGTAAGATGTTTTATGTTGGTGAGCCCTCAATCATGGCGAAACGCGCGTGTCAAATTTCTTATGACGCCATGCGCACTGGCATCGAAATGGTCAAGCCCGGCGTCCGTCTCGGCGATATCGGCCATGCCATTCAAGAATATGCAGAATCAAACAATATGTCCGTCGTGCGTGAATACTGCGGTCACGGCATTGGCAAAGAATTCCACGAAGAACCGCAAGTCTTGCACTATGGCGAACTCAACACCGGTATGCCATTGGTAAGCGGTATGACCTTTACTATCGAGCCCATGCTCAACATTGGTAAACGCGGCGTCAAGCTACTTGGCGATAATTGGACGGTCGTAACACGTGATCGCAGCCTATCAACCCAGTGGGAACACACCATTCTGGTCACAGACGATGGCTTTAACGTTCTGACCAAACGACCCGAAGACGATATTTAATTTAAAAATATCGTACAGGCAATGCCGCCTACCAGGAGCGACTCAGCTATTAATCAAACACACAACGATGCCAATCTCATCAAGTTTAGAGATAAGCTCACCGAAATCCGTAGCTTACTGCGTAAACGCTTTAACGATGGCGCACTGGCATCAGAACTTGTGCACATACACGCAACAGAAATTGATCGGCTGCTGACTCTTGCATGGCAGCAATTCATTAACCAAAATAGCGATGGTATTGCGTTGATCGCCGTTGGTGGTTACGGTCGTGGCGAACTATTTCCACACTCCGATATCGATATTTTAGTATTACTTGCTAACAACTATCATGAGCAGCATAACGATGCTATTACTCATTTTATTAGTTTTTGTTGGGATATGGGGCTTGAAATAGGGCATAGCGTACGCACTGTAGAACACTGCATCGTCGAAGCCAAAAAAGACATCTCCACCATAACAAACCTGATTGAGTCTCGATTTATTACAGGGACAACATCACTTTTTACCCAACTGCAAACCTCGATTTCGCCAGACCATCTCTGGCCAAACAAAGCCTTTTTTAAAGCCAAACTACAAGAACAGCAATTACGTCATCGTAAATACGGTGACTCTGCCTACAACCTCGAACCCAATGTCAAAGATGGGCCTGGTGGCTTACGTGATATTCATATCATTATATGGATAACGAAGCGATATTTTGATGCGGAGAACCTTCATGACCTTGTTACACACGGCTTCCTGACTCAGGCGGAACATAATGACCTTGTTGGCGCGCAAAATTCTCTGTGGCAGGTGCGCTTTGCCTTGCATATTCTCGCTGGCCGCGAAGAAGATCGGCTGCTTTTCGACCACCAGCCCAGCCTTGCACAAACACTAGGTTATAAAGATGGCGAACATAAACGTGCGGTAGAGCTGTTTATGATGCATTACTATCGCACTATTAAAGAACTTAGCCGCCTTAACGAAATGTTGTTGCAACACTTTAGCGAAGCCATCCTCTACGCACGCTCGGATAGTAAAGTTAATACACTAAATAAACGCTTCCAAGAGCAAGATGGTTTTTTGGAAGTCGTCAATGATCTTGTGTTTAAGCACCACCCCTCAGCATTGCTGGAAATGTTTCTAGTATTGCAGCAAAACCCGCACCTTACAGGCGTTCGTGCATCAACGATCCGCTTGATCCGACAACACTGTCATTTAATCGACGAAGGTTTCCGTAACAACCCAGATAATCGTGCTTTATTTATGGAAATCATGCGCCAACCACAAGGCCTTACACATGAACTTAGGCGCATGCATAACTATGGCGTGCTCGCAGCCTACCTGCCTAGCTTTTCCAACCTAGTTGGGCAAATGCAATTTGACTTATTTCATATCTACACAGTAGATGAACACATACTAACTGTTGTTAGAAATTTAAGACGACTTTTTGTTGAAGAACATAAAAAAGAACTGCCATTATGCAGCCAGATCGCATCGTCACTGCCAAAACCAGAAATATTGTATTTAGCTGGTTTGTTTCATGATATTGGCAAAGGCCGTGGTGGTGATCACTCCAAGCTGGGTGAAAAAGATGCACGTGAATTTTGCCTTCATCATGGTTTAAGTAATTATGATGCTGAGTTTGTCGCATGGCTAGTCAAAAACCATTTAACCATGTCTATGACAGCGCAGCGCAAGGATATCTCCGACCCCGACACCATTGCAGAATTTGCTCATATCGTCGGCGACCAAACACATTTAGATTATCTCTACCTGCTTACTGTCGGCGATATCCGCGGCACCAACCCAAAGCTTTGGAATAACTGGCGCGCATCACTACTGCAAGAACTCTATGCGTTAACGCGTCGCGCTCTCTTCCGCGGCCTCGATAACCCACTAGACCGTGAAAGTTTAATTAAACATGTCAAACGGTTGGCCAAAGCACTACTTGAGGCCAACAACGTCAGCGAAAAATTAGTCAACAGACAATGGTCTCACCTTGAGGACGAATACTTTCTACGCAATAGCGCCGAGGAAGTTGCCTGGCAAACGCAGGCGATGATTAAAATTGTTGATAACACGCATGTACCCTTTGTCATGGTCAGCAATATTGGCCGAAACAATGACACCAAAATCTTTACCTATAGCGACCCCAGACTCATTGACCCCTTCGCAGCTAACACCACAGCACTAGAAAAACTTGGCATCAGTATTCACGATGCAGCGATTTACACCACAAAAGATAATTACGTCATCAACAGTTACACGATACTGGCTGATGATGGCCATGACGATTCTGTAGCAATGAGTAATGAAGAAATAGAAAGCCACTTAAAGAAATCTTTATCGGCACCCATAGACGAATGGGCGTCGATACAACGGCGCCAACAGCGACGCTTGCGTGCCTTTAATATCCCTACTCGCGTCACTTTCTCTCACGATGATCAAAATAATCGCACCTTGATGGAAGTAGTAACCACTGACCAACCCGGTATTTTATCACGCATAGCGCAAACCTTAACACGGCACAACATCACTGCACGTATCGCAAAGATTGCGACCTTGGGCGAGAAAGTAGAAGATATTTTTGCTCTCGAAGATGAGAATGATGAGGCAATTACCGACGAAAAATTATTGCAAACTCTACGCAATGAAATCATTAATTGTTTAGATGAAGATAAAGGTCAAGCCTAACATTTTTCTTTTTCCATATCGCCACTCACAGTCAAAATTAACCATGCACCAATCACTATCACACTACCACCCAACCACTCATTAGGAACAGGAACTTCATTGGCTAACCAATAGGCCGACAATGCACCGGCTATTAATTCAAACAACAAAATAACCGAAGAGCGTGACACCGGCACATGGTGAAAACCGTATTGCACCAACAAGGTCATTACCACCGTAGCAAACAAACCAAGCAAACTCGCCGCCAAGTAGACCTCGCTATCGAGCACAGGAAACTCAATTGCGGCAATCAACAACCAAAGCGTCGCAACTACTACCACACCAATCCACACCACAATCGTCTTTGGTACTACACCAATTTCACTCAAATTTCTTACTATTGCCGCCGACACCGCAAAGGCAAAACCAGCAGACAAGGCCAACCAATCGTTACTGTCTTGTGGTAAAAGACTGCCCAGTTGCGGGTTCCACATCATAATCAAGGCACCGGCAATCGCGACAGAAAAGCCAAGCCAGGCACGCCCAGGCATAGGCTCATGCAAAAAAAATCGGCCTATCAGCGTCGCCCATATCGGGTAAAGAAAAAATAGCAAGGTGACTCTAACGATTTCGCCATCGATAATCGCAAGAATAAAAGCAACATTGGCCCAGCCACTAGCTAGACCCAACAACACCAACGCGACAGGCCGACGCACAAAATCCAGGCGATGTCGCCACCACCAGGGAAGACTAATCACTAATGCCGTGCCATACATAATTAACGCACACCACAAGCCTGCCAAACCTTGATCTTCTAACAAACGTAGCGGATACCATATGGTGCCCCACATCGTCGCAGACGCAAGCAAAGCCAACACAGCGAATACATAAGTCGAACTGAGCCTAGTGTGATATGAATTTATCATTTATAAAGACGTAACACGGCGTAAAAAGCTATAATCAACTGTTTTATCATTGCTTATTCACAATCTGATGAACCCTGGTCTACCTATCTTACAACCATACCCATTTCAACGTATGCGTGCATTATTTTCTGACGCCACACCTAACGATGCCTATTCGTCGATCAACCTATCCATTGGTGAACCCAAGCACCCAACCCCTGCTTTCCTCAAAGAGGCACTAATCAGTCAGCTAGACAAACTTGCTAATTACCCCATCACCAAGGGCAGTGACGAACTACGCCAAGCCATTGCTGATTATTTGACGCAACGCTATCAACTCAAACAGCTTGATGTTGACACTCAAGTGTTACCTGTCAACGGCACACGCGAAGCCCTATTTGCGATTGTTCAGTGTCTGGTTGAGAAAGATAAACTGGTATTAATGCCTAACCCGTTTTATCAGATCTATGAAGGTGCTGCCCTGCTTGCAGGTGCTAAGCCAGTTTATCTCAACACGACCAGCGATAATGGTTTTCTACCTGACATTGAAAGCATTACTAAAGAACAGTGGCAACAATGCCAGCTTATTTATTTATGCAGCCCAGGCAACCCTAGCGGTAGGGTTGCACCAGAATCGCTGCTAAAACGCCTTATCGAACTCAGCGACCAATATGATTTCACTATTGTCTCGGATGAATGTTATGCCGATATTTATCCGACAAAAAGCACGCCACCCGTTGGCCTGCTCGAGGTCGCTCAATCCCTTGGGCGCAATGACTATAAAAATTGCTTGGTCTTTCATAGCTTATCTAAACGCTCTAGCGCACCAGGTCTACGCTCAGGTTTTGTTGCGGGCGACGCAGCGCTGATTAAACCATTTTTGCAATACCGCACCTATCACGGATCTGCCATGTCACCGCCATCGCAACACGCCAGCGCTGTCGCCTGGAGCGATGATCTACATGTGGTTGAAAACCGCAGACTCTACACTGAAAAGTTTACTGCTGTTATTAACATACTGAAACCTGTTATCGATATAGATTGGCCTGATGCTGGCTTCTACCTATGGCTTAATATTGGTGCGCATAATGGGCAATGCGACGAGCAATTCGCCAAGCGACTCTATCAACAATATAATGTCACGGTATTGCCAGGGTGCTATCTTTCACGTCTAAGCGATGGCATAAACCCAGGCGCTGGTTTTATTCGAATCGCACTGGTCGCCAATCTTGAACAATGCGTTGATGCTGCCAAGCGCATCCGTGATTGCATCAAGCAATAAACCTATTTGCTTTATAGCCAAATTTATTTCCCGATTTTTACTAATTATTACAGGAGAAACAAAACAATGAATGATATTAAAGCCACTATCGAAGAAGCCTTCAAGCGACGTGCCGATATCACACCACGAACGGTCGATACCCACGTTAAAGAAGCCGTCACTGAAGCCTTAGCACAATTAAATAATGGTAGCGCCCGCGTTGCCGAGAAAATCAATGGCGAATGGGTCGTTAACGAATGGCTAAAAAAAGCCGTACTACTTTCTTTCCGCATTAATGATAACGAATTCGTTAAAGGCGGCTTCACTAATTATTACGATAAAGTAGATTCCAAGTTTCAAGACATGAACTCACGCGACTTTCGCGAGTCAGGCGTGCGCGTTGTACCACCCGCCACAGCGCGTCATGGTTCTTATATCGCGCCCGGCGCAATCTTGATGCCATCTTATATTAACATTGGCGCCTATGTTGATAGTGGGACTATGGTTGATACTTGGTCAACCGTTGGTTCCTGTGCACAAATTGGTAAAAACGTTCATCTATCAGGTGGCGTTGGTATTGGCGGCGTATTGGAACCACTGCAAGCCAGCCCAACGATTATTGAAGACAATTGCTTTATTGGTGCACGCTCAGAAGTGGTAGAAGGCGTTATCGTCGAAGAAGGTGCAGTGATTTCTATGGGTGTTTACATTGGTCAAAGCACCAAAATATTTAACCGTATGACCGGTGAAATCAGCTATGGTCGCATTCCCGCAGGCGCGGTTGTCGTATCAGGTAGTCTGCCATCAAAAGACGGCAGCTATAGCCTCTACTGCGCTGTCATCGTAAAACAAGTGGATGCGAAAACTCGCAGCAAAGTGGGCATCAACGAATTATTGCGCGATATCTAAAAAATTAACTATAAATAGACACCATGAAAAAAATCACCCTCTATGGCATCAAAAATTGTGACACTGTACGTAAGGCGCGACGCTGGTTAGATGACAATCATATTCATTATGACTTTCACGACTTTCGCGCTGATGGTTTAACGAAAACAAAAGTGAATCAATGGCTAAAAGAGATTGACCAGGACATACTGATCAATCGCCGTGGCACCACCTGGCGTAAACTGACCGATGAGCAAAAATCCGTCAACAGTAAATCAGCCATCGCCGATCTATTAGTTGAACAACCGGCCATTATCAAGCGCCCTGTACTGGATAATAACGGCAAACTTTATATTGGTTTTAAAGACGCAGAATACAAAGAACTCTTTGGAAAATAAATGGACAATAGCCGAATAGATCTTTCCTGAGGTCGGCCTCCCCCTCCCTGGTAATCGTGTCCCGGAGGAGATCGAGCTCGGGGAAGGCCGGCTCGAGCGGTGCCAGTAATTCCATTGCGGGCTCAAAGATCTCCGCGAAATAGTCACTTTCGGGATGTTCCACATTCCAACGCGCCCTGTGGGCGACAGAGTGCAGGAGCAACCGAAGATTTGGCGACGGGTAGGTGTCGCGGGTTCCGATCCTGTCGCGCGCCATGCGTTCCTGGCCGACCACGAAGAGTGCGTATCCGACGAATTCGGCATAAAGGTTCTCTTTGCCCGTCATGTACTGCCAGCGCGGCAGGGTCGCGGATCGCGCGAAGGCGAACTCGCCGGACATACCCGAGCAGTAGACGTCCGCATCGATCTCGACATCGCGTAGCGGAAAGCCAGGAGGCGTGTTGCCCGCATCCTGGCTCATCAACTCGTCCACCATGCACAGGCCCGCCCCGCCGTGTCGCTGTCGGAGCAGGCCGAGATGCCCTCGGACGACATGGGCCAACTCGTGAAACAAGACCGGCAGATAGAGCGACTCGAAGAAGAAGAGCCAGCTGCCCTCGATGTCCGGACCGATCTCGTTGATCGTCAGGTCGACGCAGG
>JAESQP010000068.1 GCA_016765075.1 Gammaproteobacteria bacterium | reverse complement strand
GCCAATTCCGTGTAGTCGAGTAGACACAGTTTTGCCAATATTTCTTAATTCACACATAGGTTTGCTAACCATGGCTTAATGCTTGATGAAACATAACAGTTTATTCTATGGAACGTTCCGTATATCACCTGGCTATGTATCACTTATTAAGTTCCGCATAATTATTAAGCTTAATTATTATAATTCAATATGTTATCCAAAATTAACACAATCAATACCAGAACAAAATACGGCCTAGGCCAGTTTATCTGGTTATTGTTTACAGCTATAAAATAACTGGCATGCCTCTCATAACCTATTAATTAATCGTATTAATTTTTAGTTTTCTATATTTTGATTAGAAAAATATATGGAGTATTCCATATATCTAAGCCTTAGTTGCTGTATACTTATACAGTAATATTGCTCTTACATGCTTGCACGGAGGAAAAGCAATGGAAGACATTCCACCAAAAATAGCGTCCCATTCAGGCCGGTTCCTTAATACAACCGCACCTGTATTCGTCTCAATAGACTAGCTTACTCTACCGAGAATAGTTTAGCTCAATGCTAAATACTATAAGCAAGCAACGCTAAAATGATAGCCGCATAAATACCTGCCAACACATCATCAAACATAATACCGAAGCCACCGTGCACGCCACGGTCAATGACTCGAATAGGCCACGGCTTCCAAATATCAAACAAGCGAAATAAAATAAAACCGATAAGCATCCATAACCAGCCACTGGGCGCAAACATCATGGTAATGAGATAACCAACCACCTCATCCCATACTATGGCCGGATGATCATGAACCCCTAAAGCATTCGCTGTGTATTGACATATCCAGATGCCGGCAACAAAACAGACAACCGTCACGGCGATATAAAGCGATAACGATAAACCTGCCGAAGATAACAACCAATATAATAATACGCCAATCAAGGTGCCAAACGTGCCAGGCGCTTTTGGCGCAAGCCCTGTGCCGAAACCTAAGGCTAGCGCATGAATCGGGTTTTTTAATAAGCTCGGTGATAGCACTTATCAAGATCCACTAAAGTGATCGTAGCCACTGGTTTTTACAATCGTAGCTTCGTTGTTAGCGTTCATGCAACGCAGACCTTTGTCTGGTGTGATAGTACCAATAGAATAGACTTCAAAACTATCCGCTTTCATCCGCGCCAACATTGCGGCTTGCCTATTTTCAGGTACGGTAAAACACAACTCGTAGTCATCACCACCAGACAAAGCCATGGCGTGTATTTCGTTGGCATCAATATTTTCTCTTAGCGCCTTAGTCATAGGAATATCGTCGAGCATAATCTCTGCCCCGACATTGCTGCACTCTAATATGTGAGATAAGTCAGCTGCCAGACCATCCGAAATATCAATGGCCGAGCTGGCAAACTCTTTTAATGCCAAGCCCTGTTCAACTCTTACTATTGGCTTGTGTAGCTTATCGCAGACAGTAGTTTGATGCATTTCACTAATGGTTCTTTCACCTTTAAGAAACTCTAAGGCCAATCGCGCATCACCTAAAGTACCCGTAACAAAAATACCATCGCCCGTTTTAGCACCACCGCGACGCAATGCCCTGCCTTGCTCAACGATGCCACAAGCTTGTATGGTAATGGTTAACGGGCCGCGCACGGTATCACCACCAATCAATGCCATATTATGGTCTGATGCCAAATCAAACAAGCCACGGGAAAACGCATCTAGCCAAGGCTCATCAATCTCTGGTAACGCAATAGACAAAGTAAACCAGACAGGTGTGGCAGCCATTGCTGCAAGATCACTGAGATTAACGGCTAATGCTTTATAGCCAATCAATTCAGCTGCTGTATCTGAGAAAAAATGTACGTCGGCAACCAAGGTATCAACTGTTGTCACTAACTCACACTGCACAGGAATTGTAGTGATCGCTGCATCGTCACCAATGCCTAGCTGAACGAACTTGTTATTACCAAGCCTGGTAAAATAACGCTTAATCAGGTCAAATTCTGGCAACGGGGAAGACACTAGAATCAGCGGGTCTTTGCCAACTTGATTTCTTGCGCCCGATATTTACCCTTAAGTTTATCGAGCACACCATTAATGTACTTATAGCTTTCTTCTGCACCAAACAGTTTTGCTGCCTCAATGGCTTCATTGATAACAACACGATATGGCACGTCTGGCCTGTGTTCTAGCTCGTAAGCACCAATACGTAACACCGCAGACTCAACGGGATCAAGCTGCTTAATTGGCCGATCAAGCAATGGTGCTAACGCATTATCTATAGAGGCTACGTTGGCAGACACTTCTGACACTAACTCTTTAAAGTATTCTGTAACTGTTTCATTCATTTCCTGATCGGTGAGGAATCGCTCAACAATATCATCACGATCCTGGCCAGTAATCTGCCATTGATACAAGGCTTGTACAGCCAAGTTTCTCGCCTTGTGGCGCGAACGTGTTAGTGATGGGGGTTTAGCCATAGCTTTACTTAATTTTCCAATTGCGCTAATACATTAACGGTTTCAAGCGCTGCCAATGCTGCATCGGCGCCCTTATTACCTGCTTTTGTGCCAGCACGTTCAATCGCCTGTTCAATGCTATCAACCGTCAATACACCAAAACCAACGGGGATATCGCAAGCCATTTGCACTTCTGACAAACCGCGTGTGCAACTACTGGCAACATAATCAAAATGTGGTGTACTGCCACGAATGACTGCACCTAGTGCAATAATCGCCTGATATTCGCCGCTCATCGCCATGCGTTTTGCCGCCAGAGGAATCTCAAATGCACCGGGGACATACACTACTTCAATGTCTTTTTCAGCAACGCCATGCTGCGTCAGAGCATCTATTGCTCCTGCCACTAATTGGCTAACAATAAATTCGTTAAAACGGCCAGCCACAATAGCAAAGCGCGTCTGCTTCGCCACCAACTTACCACGTAGTGATTTAATCGCCATTGTTATACCTGTTGTGTTATCTGAATAAGTAATTTATGCCGCTAGTGAACTTAACAACTAACATAATCAATGACTTCAAGGCCAAAACCCGATAGTCCATGGAAGCGTTTAGGGGAGCTTAACAGTCGCATACGGCTGACACCAAGATCGACTAACATTTGTGCGCCGACACCATAGGTTCTGACGTCTGCATGTCCTGGAAATACATCATCAGCTGCCGATGTTTTATCCGCACTCTCTTTGCTATTGAGATCTTTAACTCGCTGGTGAAATGTTTTCGCGTGACTATCATGAGCCAAAATAATGACAATACCTGGCTCCTTGGAATTTGAGATGGCCTGCATTGCTTTGTGTAACGGAATACCGGCACCCGCCATATCAAGTGATAGAATATCATTAAAGGTATCTTGCACATGAACCCGTACCAGCACAGGTTCATCTTGTTTTATTTCACCTGAAACCAGTGCCAGGTGCGTGTCTTCGGTAATCAAATCACGATAAGCCACCAACTTGAATTGACCAAACTCAGTCGGCAGCACGGATTCGGCACCACGACAAATGGTTTGCTCATTGTTCAAACGATAACGAATCAGGTCGGCTATTGTGCCTATTTTCAGATGATGAAGTTTGGCAAACTTCTCAAGGTCGGGGCGCCTTGCCATAGTACCGTCTTCATTAAGAATTTCAACAATGACAGCACTAGGGTCTAAATCAGCTAGGCGTGCCAAATCACACCCCGCTTCGGTATGACCCGCACGCGTCAGCACGTTGCCCGGCTGTGCCATGATAGGAAACACGTGCCCGGGTTGGCGTATATCAGCAGCCACTGCATTCGTTGCAACGGCGGCTTTGACTGTTGTTGCACGGTCTGCTGCGGAAATACCCGTGGTAACACCGGTTGATGCTTCTATAGATAACGTGAAATTGGTTCTATGTTCAGCATTCGTGCTATGCACCATTAATGGTAAGGCTAACTGCTGACAACGCTCTGGCGTTAAGGTTAAACAAATCAAACCACGACCATAACGTGCCATAAAATTGATATCTTGGGTATCTATTTTTTCGGCAGCCATAATGAGATCGCCTTCGTTCTCACGATCTTCATCATCCATTAGCACTACCATCTTGCCATTACGGATATCTTCGATAATTTCTTCAGTCGTATTGAATAACATAGTGTGAATTAAGAGAGGCGCCCTAAAGTGAAAATCCAGCATCGCGTAACGATGCCCCAGTAATATTATCCTTAGTGATATTACCCGTAACGGTATCATTATTCGCCAACAATAATCGCTCTAAATAACGGGCAACAACATCGACTTCAATATTAAGCGGCGTATTCACTTTATAATTCGACATAATTGTTTTGCTCATCGTATGCGGCACAATATTAATATCGAAATACTCGCCATTAACCTGATTGACGGTCAAGCTAACACCGTCTATACAGATAGACCCTTTAGCCGCGATGTATTTAGCCAATTGCTTTGGTGCCTTTATAGTAAAGCGCACTGAACGCGCATCGTCACACCGTGATTGCACCCTGGCAATACCATCAACATGGCCACTGACAAGATGTCCACCCAAACGTGTGGTGAGCTGCATGGCCTTTTCCAGATTAAGTAACGCACCCACTTTAAGTTTTCCTAAAGTTGTATGCGACAAAGTTTCATTCGACACATCTGCGCTAAATTCGCGTTGAGAAAAATCAATAACGGTTAAGCACACACCGTTTACCGTAATACTGTCACCAAGCGAGACATCGGACATATCCATATCCCCTGCTGCTATATGCAAACGCACATCGCCATCGGTCGCTTCATGGCGCGTTAATTTGCCAACGGTTTCAATAATTCCAGTAAACATTAGTCTTTGCAAATAATCACGGTTAAGAAGCTTTGATATTCGGCGTTGCCGTAATACGCCAATCGTCACCCACTGCACGTATCTCTTTTATCTTTAGCTCTAAAGCATCGGCCATATTCAACAAGGGCAAATCAACGAGTGGCTGCGCTGTCGAACCCATTAACTTAGGCGCCATATAAATGATAAGTTCATCGATCAAGTTGGCTTTTAAAAAAGCACCGCAGAGCGTTGACCCTGCCTCAACCAACACCTCATTAATTTGCCGCTGCACGAGATAGGCAAGCATCTTATCTAAATCAATGCGACCTGATTCATTAGCACACACTTCCACCGCAATGCCACGATTCTCGAAAGCCACACGCGCCTCAGCGGCTGTGCTTGCCGTAACTACCATCGTAGCACCTGGCGGCCCGTAGACAATTGCTTGCGGTGATGTGGTTAAACCACTATCCAGCACCACACGCAAAGGTTGAGAATACGCTGATAATGGCAAATACAGTTCACCTATTTCAGCCAATTCACGCCAACGTACCTGCATTGTCGGATCATCGCTAAGCACCGTGCCACAACCCGTAATAATCGCACCACATTGCGCACGTAATCGCTGCACATCGAGGCGCGCCGCACTCGATGTAATCCATTTGCTCTCGCCGTTAGCCATAGCAGTACGGCCATCTAAACTCATGGCTAATTTGCACACCACATAAGGCCGTTGGCGTTGCATACGTGAAACAAAACCCTTATTCAGTTGCAACGCTTGCTCTCGCATAAGACCAAGTTGAACATCAATGTCCGCGGCTTTAAGCTGCGCAATGCCTTGGCCAAACACTTGCGGGTTAGGGTCTTCCATCGCGATAACGACGCGCTTAACCCCGGCCTCAATCAACGCCCTATCGCAAGGTCCAGTACGCCCTTGATGACAACATGGCTCTAGCGTGACATAGCAAGTTGCACCCCGTGCGCGATCACCCGCCGCTTTCAGTGCCACAATCTCAGCATGATCGGCACCAGATTTTTCATGCCAACCACTACCGACCACAACACCCTGGTTAACGATGACACAGCCCACCCGTGGATTCGGCTTTGTCGTATACAAACCCTGTCGTGCCAGCCGCATCGCCTGCGTCATAAAGCCGTGATCTACGCGTTTAAATCTCAATG
Source organism: Gammaproteobacteria bacterium (assembly GCA_016765075.1). Lineage (NCBI taxonomy): Bacteria > Pseudomonadati > Pseudomonadota > Gammaproteobacteria > Gammaproteobacteria bacterium. Next base: position 3,023 of record JAESQP010000068.1, on the reverse strand, counting down.
CTTTGACCAATATGACTCATATTATCCAATAACGTCATGTGTGGGGTAAATATTAAATTTTAACTCAATTTAACTTATATTTATGTAGTTAAATATCAAAAAATACCTTTAAATTAGATCAATGTGGATAAAATATCCATAAAATGGTAAAAGCTAAAGGTAGATAAAACTAAAAATTAGAGCGATTTCTCATTATTTGTTCTTTTCCAGGCCTTCTATCTCTTTTTTAAACGCTGCAATATTCTCAAAACTATGGTAAACCGAGGCGAAACGTACATAGGCGACAGCGTCTAAATCTTTTAACTCTTGCATCACCCATGAGCCTATCAGCTTGGTATCCACTTCACGCTCTCCCTGCGTTAGCAAACGATGCTTGATACGGTGAATAATATCTTCAACCTGATCTACGTTAACCGGTCGTTTTTCCAGAGCTCTTAGAATACCGTTACGCAGCTTATCTTCATCAAAGGGTTCGCGACGCGAATCGTGCTTGAGCACGCGCGGTAAATTTAACGCTGCGGTTTCGTGCGTGGTAAAGCGCTCGCTACAAACATTGCACTCGCGGCGGCGGCGAATGCTATCACCACCATTACCCAGACGCGAGTCGACAACTCGCGTGTCTTGCGCATCACAAAATGGGCAGCGCATAACACTCGACCAAGCGTGTATTGATAACCGGCCTAAGCAGCACGGTACACTGGAAATTGCTTACACAAATCAAGCATTGCCTGTTTTGCGGCAGCAATCACTGATTCATCGTTGATGGCATCAAGCACATCACAAATGGTATTGGCTAATAGTACGGCCTCTGCCTCATTAAAGCCACGCGTCGTCATCGCAGCCGTACCAATGCGGATGCCGCTAGTGACAAAAGGAGAACGTGGGTCGTTTGGCACCGCATTTTTATTGACAGTGATATTGGCTACACCCAACGCGGCCTCGGCAGCTTTACCGGTAATATCTTTATCAATCAAATCAAGCAAGAACATATGGTTATCCGTGCCACCAGAAACTACCTTGTACCCTCGCTCGATAAGCGTCGCTGCCATAGCCCGAGCATTTTCAACCACTTGCTTTTGGTAATCGATAAAACTGGGTTCGAGCGCTTCTTTAAACGCCACCGCTTTGGCCGCAATAACGTGCATTAGCGGCCCACCCTGCGAGCCGGGGAATACCATGGAGCTAAGTTTCTTTTCAAGATCAGGGTTAGATTTTGCCAAAATAATCCCACCACGTGGCCCTCTTAGGGTCTTATGGGTGGTCGATGTCACTACATCGGCAATAGAAATAGGGTTCGGATAGACGCCTGCCGCCACTAGTCCAGCAACGTGCGCCATATCGACAAAGAGCAAAGCGCCCACTGAATCAGCAATGCGGCGAAACCTGTCCCAGTCAACGATGCGCGAATAAGCACTAAACCCAGCCACAATCATTTTTGGCTTATGCGTATTGGCCAGGCGTTCTACCTCGCCATAATCGATTTCGTTGCCGTTATCATCGAGACCATATTGCACTGCGTTGTAGAGTTTGCCTGAAAAGCTGACATGGCTACCATGTGTTAAATGGCCACCATGCGCTAAGCTCATGCCCATAATAGTGTCACCTGGCTGCAATAACGCCATGTAAACTGCTGCGTTAGCTTGCGAACCAGAGTGCGGTTGTACATTGGCATAGTCTGCACCAAATAACTGTTTGGCTCTTTCGATTGCTAAACGCTCCGCCACGTCGACATGGGCGCAACCACCATAGTAACGTTTGCCAGGATAGCCTTCGGCATACTTGTTCGTCATGACGCAGCCTTGCGCCTCCATAACGCGCGTACTGGCATAGTTTTCTGAGGCAATCAGCTCGACATGTTCTTCCTGTCGTGTTGCCTCATCAGCAATGGCTTGCGCTAATTCGTCGTCATAGCCGGCAATGGTTTGATTATCTGAAAACATAGCGATCCTGATATTTGGTAAACTCTGAGGACGCACATATTAATGTATTTAGCGACACCCTGCATGTACCGTCGCCATTACTCGTAACATGTGTAATGACTCTATATTACAATCAATCATAGCTTTATTATGGATTGTCGGGATTTTTTACATAAGTATTGAAATTAAATTTTTAACAGTCCTATCTTATTGAAAAATAAAGGAAAATTGCCATGGCATAAAAACTGCTTTAAACGCTTTTAGGAAATATCTATTAAGGTTGTAATAACAGCACCTACGTAGAACATTTCATTCGTTTCATAACATACTTAGAACCAGCATGCATCAAATCGATCCGTTAGGCGGGTATACACTAAAGGTCATTAAAACCAGCGAACCAAAATCGGTGCTCGCGCGTAAAATCATGCGCCTGCTGGATGGCTTACACCAAAGTGCAACGGGCAAAGCAATTTATGCGCACGTCCAACGTACGTTACGCGATTTTGAATCGTCACAAATGGATGTGCAAGATGGCTATGCAAAACTGCTAAGTATGCTGCTCGATGCTTACGGAAAACATCTGGATGCTGACTCACCAGAGAAAGTTGATCTCAAATTAATGCAAATGCGGCTGACCCCACCGCTGTCAATTTCCGAGATCAATGCACTGAAAGAAATTACTAAAGAGTTTGCGGCCAAACTTGCATCATCTGATTCAGCAGAATACCCTGAATTTCAAACAGAAATAAGCAATATACTCACTGGCTTAGGATTTGCCGCTAATGAATACCAAGCCACTACTAAGCAACCCGATGCTGTATCGACCACCTTAGAAACACCCCAAGAACGCGCAGCAACGAAAGATACAATCTCAATAGCCGATATTTCGACACCCCTACAAGAGACCATCCCTGATGACCTCGATGCAAACAACGATGAGGCATTGCGGAAAATCCTTGAAGGTAACCGTTCACGCATCCAACACATCCAAACAACACTAAGCCAACAGCTCAACGATGCAATACGCCAAAGCGAACAGTTCGGGGTATTGCTTGAACTCGAACGCGAAGAAGTATTGCGCTCTGAAACGACAGAGAATTTATC
>JAESQP010000067.1 GCA_016765075.1 Gammaproteobacteria bacterium | reverse complement strand
AGGCGCATCTTGATCAGACGCAGCAGCTGGGGTGTCAGGGTATTGCAGGTATTTCGATGTTTTGGGGAGAGTCAAACGATTAATGCAGACTTTCATCCAGTTCATTGGCAGGTGCATCTTCATGCTCCAAGGGTGTCTCTTGCAGGGCGCACCCCAAGAGTACTTCCTCGGGAATGCTACCGCATTCCCTCACAGCGCAAGGGATACGGTGTTGCTCTGATGCCCATTGACCAAGATCAATCAAACGACAACGCTCGCTACAAAATGGTTTGTATTGAGATTGCTCGGACCACGTAACCATTTTTTCGCAAGTGGGACATTTAACTTCCATGTTGATTATTTTTATAAGACACAGCAGGTCAGTTGGAAGTCGACATCTTCTTTAATTTGCGAGGGTCGCTCATTCATACCACCAACCATAAAACGGACGGTAAAACGATGTTTGCCACCACTGATTTCAGGGAAGCAAGGTAAGTCTGATGGAATGGCAACGCGAATCATTTGTTGGGGAAAACGACTATCCAAGGATTGTTGATAAAAGCCCTCAATAGCTTGCACCGAGGTAGCTTGGGCGCTGCGTCGTATTAACATCAAGATGATGTCAATTGCAGCACGAATCAAACTAAAACTTTCATACCATGACAATAAATCATGTGTGCGAGCGGTATCACTCTGTTTTAACCAAAAATTAAAGCCTGGCAAGTCAAAATCGCAGGTACCACCAGGGAGTGTCATACGCTGACGAATGCTGTTGAGCAATTCATTGTTACGCAGCTCTTGGGCAACTTGTCCACGTAGTGAATGGATACGATCGATCAAAATATCCAGCTGGTCTAATATGTTTGCCAGTTGGCTAGTGTCTACGTCTGGGTTGGTTTCTAAGCGGGATAAATTTTTTGCTTGGCGTTCGAGCTCCTTGAGTACATCGGCCTTGAGGTCATTGCGAGCAAGAATGTTGAGCGTGTCAAGCACACCAAACAGTGCGCTGCGGCTGCCCCACACTGACGGTACTGCTGCACAGCTGGAGATTTGCTTGAACAAATACTCCAGCTTTAAATAAATGCGAATGCGTTCGTTCAGAGGCTGTTCGTAAGTAACAATGTCAGAGCTTAGATCCATCGATTTTTCTGGTTAGGTTGGTTTAGAGCGATCAGTGCATGATCTTATTCGTATAGAGCAAACTTGTCTAATCTATCGTTACGACCCTCTAAGCGCTAGGCCACAGTATTTCTTGTGTAGCTGTATTATCTGGTGTTTTAATACGTCAATATCACCGTTATTATCAATAATATCATTAGCAATTGCACGGCGCTGTTCAGCGCTAGCCTGTGTTGCGATAATGGCTTGAATACTCGCTTCCTCGGCATTGTCACGTTTAGCGGTTCGTTGGCGTTGAGCAGAAGGGGCTAGCTCAACGACTAAGATCCTATCGAATTGCTTGGCGAATTGCCCATCAAGTTGATGGCGATACAGATTTTCTGTCAGCAAAGGAATGGATATGATGCCATAGTCAGTGGTTTGTTGTTGAATCCAGCGTGCTATCTGATGGTTGATGCGTGGGTGCAGAATCGCTTCAAGTTGTTGTCGTTTTTGCGAATCTGAAAAGATAATTTCACGCAGCCGCCGTCGGTCGAGTTGTCCATTATTGTTCAATATATCCTGGCCAAATAAGGCGCTGATTTCTAGTAAAGCAGCAGAACCAGCCTGGGTTAGCTCGCGGCCAATATCATCAGCATCGCAAAAAGGCACCCCGAGCTTGGCGAAGAGCGCTGTAATCGTCGATTTGCCACTGCCAATACCCCCGGTGAGAGCAATCGTTAGCATGGGGTTAGTATGGGCAGAACAATTAGCTAAGCCCGAGCAAATTAAGGTAGAAATTAGATGCATCGTCGCCCAGCATGAACGTAATCCAACCCGCTGTCGCCAGAAAAGGGCCAAAAGGGATGGGGATATTACGATCACGGCCACGGATTACGATCAGCGCAATGCCAATGATCGCACCGACAAGCGCTGAGGAAAATATCACCGTAGGCAACGCCTGCCAACCCAGCCACGCGCCTAGAACGGCTAACAACTTAAAGTCGCCATAGCCCATGCCTTCTTTGCCCGTGACCAGCTTAAATAAATGATAAATCAACCAAAGGCTCAGGTATCCCGCCATAGCGCCAATGACTGCGGTAGGCAAATCAACAAACAAGGTAAACAGGCTGACGAACAGGCCGAGCCACAGCAACGGCAAGGTAATGCTGTCAGGTAAGTACTGGGTATCAAAGTCAATCAAGGCAAGACAAATTAGACACCAGGTAAACACTAATGCGGCGAGGGTTGACCAGGCAAAACCAAACTTCCACGCAACCAGTGCTGACAAGATCGCCGTAGTTAGCTCAACAACAGGATAGCGAGCAGAGATGTGAGTTTTACAACTACTACATTTGCCGCGCAAAAACAGATAGCTAATGACAGGAATATTTTCTAAAGCGCTAATCATATGGTTGCACTTGGGGCATCTTGAGCGTGGTACGGCAAGATTAAAAGGCGGCGGCTTGTCGGTTTGCTGGTCTACATTGGCAGAGTCAAGCTGTGCTTGCCAGTCGCGTTCCATCATCACCGGTAGGCGATAGATCACAACATTAAGAAAGCTACCGATAAGCAAGCTGACAATAAAAATCAGCGCCACAAAGACAAGCGGACTGGCTTGCAGAAAGACTGCTAATTCCATCAAAACAAACTTTTATTGATTGGCAGGCCGTTGAAAAAGCCCCAGGCGAGTACAAGACAAGGTGACATGACCATAGGGAATAAATCCTTAACAAACCCGCAGGGTTATAAGGGCAAAAATCAACTCATATCCCGAGGGCATCTAGAAAGCGCAGTGCACACGCAGTTTAGCACTACGTGCCCCCGCATTTTGAGCTGATTTTCCAGGTGCCATTAGGGTATACGCAAGATTGTGCCGCATGAGGGTTTTTCAACAGTCTGCTAGACGACTTCGCCGAGTTTGAAAATGGGCAAGTACATGGCAATGACCAGCCCACCAATAACAACACCGAGAAAGGCCATAATAATAGGTTCAATCAAGCTGGTCATGCCATCAACGGCGTTATCGACCTCTTCTTCATAAAAGTCAGCCACTTTACTTAGCATAGAATCCAATGAACCCGATTCTTCGCCAATAGCAACCATTTGGGTGACCATATTGGGGAATACGCCGGTGTGCGCCATGGCGGAATTTAAATTAGTGCCAGTAGAGACTTCATCACGTATACGCAGAATAGCATTGCTGTACACCACATTGCCGGCAGCTCCGGCAACGCTGGTCATGGATTCGACCAGCGGTACACCGGCAGCAAACATGGTAGAGAGCGTTCTGGCATAGCGGGCGATAGCGGCTTTATGCAAAATATCGCCAACAACAGGCATTTTCAGTACCAGCCGATCAGCCGCATCACGCACTTTTTTCGATTTTCGGTGGGCATTGACCAAAACAAAACCGGCTGCGGCAATGCCGCCAAATATGAGGTACCAGTAAGACTGGAAAAATTCAGACAATCTGACAACAAATAATGTTAAGGCAGGGAGATCAGCACCGAAGCCGTTAAACAGTGCCTCAAATTGTGGTACAACAAAAATAAGCAATATAGCCGTAATAATAAAGGCTACGACAATAATGGCGGTGGGGTAGAACATGGCCTTTTTGACTTTGGCCTTGATGGATTCAGTTTTTTCTTTATAGGTAGCAATTTTATGTAATAAAGTTTCAAGGATACCGGCTTGTTCACCAGCAGCAATGAGGTTGCAGAACAACTCATCGAATTGACGCGGGTGCTTGCGAAATGAATTAGCCAGATTGTTACCGGCCTCGACATCGCTACGAATCGCACCGATCAATGTCTGCATCGCAGGGTTTTCATGGCCACGGCCAATAATTTCAAAGGCCTGTACCACTGGCACACCAGCAGACAACATGGTCGCCAGCTGACGCGAGAAAATCGTAATGTCTTTCGAGGTAATTTTCTTATTGCTGCTAAATAAGGGCTTAGGTTTTTTCTTGACGCGCAAAGGATTGATACCCTGGCGACGTAACTGTGCCTTTATCAGCGGAATGCTCTTGCCTTGCAGCTCACCTTTGATCTTAGTGCCGCGTTTGTCGGCACCAACCCAGGTGAAAGTAGTCGCTTGAATTGCTTTTGCAGCCATTACTCAGTCGTTACCCTTATTACTTCTTCTAGGCTTGTAACACCATCTATAACTTTCTTCAAGCCCGACTTGCGCAAATCGTTAACTCCCTCACGTTCTGCTTGTTCTGCCAGCGTAATGGAGTTAACGCCCTCCATGATTAATTTACCCATTGCTTCCGAGATGGGCATGACCTGGTAGATACCAACACGGCCTTTGTAACCTGCGTTGCAAGAGTCACAGCCTTTAGGGGCATAAATAGTAAACGCTTGTTTTAATTGCTCTTCGCTAAAGCCTTCGGCTAATAAAGCTTCCTTGGGGACATCGACCGGCGTTTTACACTCTTTACAGAGCTTACGCGCCAGACGCTGAGCGATAATTAACGATATCGTTGCGGCGATGTTATACCCAGGCACACCCATATTGGCGAGACGGGTGAGTGTTTGTGGTGCATCATTGGTATGCAGCGTCGACATCACCATATGCCCCGTTTGTGCCGCTTTAATAGCGATTTCAGCGGTTTCCAGGTCACGAATCTCACCGACCATGATAATGTCGGGATCTTGCCGTAGAAACGATTTTAGCGCTGCAGCAAAGGTCAGCCCTGCTCTGGGGTTGACATTGACTTGGTTCACCCCGGGTACATTAATTTCAACGGGGTCTTCCGCTGTTGAGATATTGCGATCCTCAGTATTGAGGATATTCAGGCCGGTATACAGCGAAACCGTTTTACCACTACCGGTAGGGCCTGTCACCAGAATCATACCGTAGGGTTGGTTCAGGGCGTGCAGATAGAGCTCTTTTTGCTCTGGTTCATAGCCCAGCGCGTCAATGCCCATCTGCGCGCTGGTCGGGTCAAGAATACGAATGACGACTTTTTCGCCAAATAAGGTCGGACAGGTGCTGACACGAAAATCGATAGCACGGGTTTTTGAAATGGTCATTTTCATACGACCGTCTTGTGGTACACGACGCTCAGAGATGTCCAGTCGCGACATCACCTTGAGTCGTGCGGCAATTTTCATGGCCATGGCCACAGGCGGCGCGACTATCTCTCTTAACACCCCGTCCAAACGCGTACGCACCCGATATTTTTTTTCATAGGGTTCAAAATGAATGTCTGAAGCACCCGCTTTAATGGCATCGAGCAGCACTTTATTAACAAAGCGCACAATCGGCGTGTCATCAACCTCTGATTCAGTGGGCCCCGCTGCATTAGGGCCCTCACCGTCTGACATGTCCAGATTTTCAAGATCGTCATCACCCGCAAAGGCATCTATAGAGTTTGCATTATGGTCTAGCGCCTGTTCTATCGTTTTACGTAATTTATCATCTTCGACGAGAACGGGCTCAGTATTCAGCCCGGTATTAAACTTGATTTCGTCGAGAGCGGGCAGATTGGTTGGGTCAGACAGCGCGATATACAAGCGGCTACCACGTTTAAAGAGTGGTAAGGCATTGTGCTTGCGAATCAGCGATTCTTTAACCAGGCCAACCGTATCATGATCCAGTTCAATGGCTTGTAAATCGAATAAAGGAATACCAAATTCACGCGATGCCGTAACGGCAATGACATTGCTTGCCAGTATCTTGTGTTCAACCAAATACGATGCCAGAGGAATTTTTTCCTCATGCGATTTCTCATAGGCATCTTGCGCCGTATTTTCGTCGAGTAGCCCATCACGGATCAGATAGCGTGCTAGACCGTTTAATATAATTTTATCGGAAGGTGTTGCTGAGCTTTGCATGATTGTCCCTTGTCTCTAAGGGTTAGCGGCAGCATGTTTAATATCTTTGCTGTGTGTTTCTGGGGGTCATGTTTCTGGGGGTCAGGTCTAGAAACAAAGCATTCTCTGTGTTAATTTACGATCATGGTTAGACCCGTAAGGATTGAATTTTCAGGTGCGCTTTACCATGTCACTTCCCGGGGAGATCGACAGGAAGCGATTTATGAAGATGATGTAGATCGTGCGCTATTTCTTGAGGTTCTGGGGCAGGTGATTGAGGGATGGAATTGGATATGTCATGGTTATTGCTTGATGTCCAACCACTATCATCTGATCATCGAAACACCGGACGGCAATCTGTCAAAAGGAATGCGTCAGCTCAACGGCGTGTACAGCCAGGCGTTCAACCGCCGCCATCGGCTCACCGGTCATCTATTTCAGGGGCGTTATAAAGCAATTTTAGTGGATACCGATCCTTATTTGCTGGAATTGACTCGCTATGTGGTACTCAATCCCGTGCGTGCCGGGATGGTGGAGCACCCGGGCGAGTGGTGTTGGAGCAGTTATCCGGCGATGACCGGGAAGGCAGTGGCACCAGCTTGGTTGGCTACAGACGGATTGCTTACGCAATTTGCAACGGATCGTAGCGAGGCGATTCTAAGGTATACCCAATTTGTGAGCGAGGGCTCCGGTCAAGAGTCAATTTGGAAGGATTTAAACCGGCAGGTTTTTCTCGGAGACAACGGCTTTGTTTGCCGAATGCAGGAAAAGGTCAAGGGCCTGTCGCAAGACGTTAATATCCCCCAATCTCAGCGACGCCCCCCTGCACCGTCTTTGCAAGCGATCACAAGTGCCAGTGATAATCGTGATAGTGCCATTGTTGCCGCCTATGCAACAGGAGAATACAGTTATCAGCAGATAGCCGCATTTTTCGGACTGCATTTCACAACCGTGGGAAAGATTGTTCGATTAGCAAGGAAGCATGCCAGGGTCGGGCTTCGAATCTAGACCTGACCCTATTTCCCCTGACCCTGTTTCCCTCCTATTTCCCCCCTAGGAAGTCCCTTGCTATGATTTGTATCATTCTGCTACGCTATACACATATATCAAACTAGAAGGTGATCGCCATGCTAGCCATTCGCCTGCCCCAAGAGCTCGAAGAGCGCTTGGCCAAGCTCGCCAAGCGTACCGGACGTACTAAAACGTTCTATGCACGTGAAGCTATCGAACAACATCTTGAAGAAATTGAGGATCTTTACCTGGCTGAGCGTCGCTTAGCCAAACCAGAAAAACGTTGGTCTCAGGAGACATTGGAGCAAGAGTTTGATCTGGACAGTTGAGTGGGATGAGCGCGCACGTAAAGAGTTACGTAAACTCGACCGACAAACTCAGCGTGAAATACTTCGTTATACCCGTCAACGTTTGGCTACCAATGAAGACCCGCGTCGGTTTGGCAAAGGATTGCAACATGAGTTACAAGGGTTTTGGCGTTATCGCGTGGGAGATTACCGACTTATCTGTCAAATTGAAGATAACCACTTGACCGTCCTGGTCTTAGCCGTTGGTCATCGGCGTGCTGTCTATCGGTAGTCTTTCCCTGCTAGCTGCCAAGAGTGAGTAGCTCTTTGTGCACCAAGACCGTTTAATATAATTTTTCTGGTCAGCGTAATCGGTTAAATATCTGGTGGCTATGCTCCCCGTGTCAAGCACGGAGCCTGCCCCGTACTTGATACGGGGGCAGGCTCTGCGTGGGAACCAAAAACAATTTGGCTATGGCGGGAGGATATTATGGTTAAGTATTGTGTCCCCTTATTTATTTCGTATCGTCATAAACACCTCCAGGACTAGTGTCCCATTTCTGAAGTGTCCGTCAAACTAGGGGTGGCTCAATCTGACCCTATTTTCCTGCTCGAATCTAGACCTGACCCTGTTTTCTGTTCCCTTGCTCTCATTAGTTCCTGCCATTCCAAGATGATGGCCATTTAAAATTGATCGTAATGGCCACCAATAGCAAAAATATAAATGTAGTCTTTATCGTACTTATAAATAACACGGTCTTTCTGGCTTATACGGCGAGACCACAAGCCAGAGAGGTTATGTTTTAATGGCTCAGGTTTTCCAGTTCCAGTTTGTGGATCGTCACGGAGCATTTCTTTCAATAAGCGACAAAGCACTTTGTGTAGTTTTTTGTTCTTTAGCCTAAGTTCTTCATATGCAGCCCAGGTATTACCTTCAAATACCAGTGATCTCATCTAGCTCCCCTGCTGTAGGTATATATCCCTTGCTCTTTGTATTTGTAGCAGCTGAGGCAGCAATCTGCTTCATTAAGTGATTATTTTGCAAAACATATAATGTTTCCTGCTCACGCTCCCAATCATCCGCGCTTAAAACCACGAAATCATCACCACTTCTACGCGTGACTTTAAGAGGTAGGTGCTCTGTAACCACTTTTTCCACAAAGGTTTTCAAGTTATCTCTAAATTTATTTACACTAATAGTGTCCATTTCATTCACCTGTAAAACGTACGGTAATTCCGTACATAATAATAATTAAGCCTTAACAAGTCAATTAACGTTGACCAGTTTTTACGCGCCGCGCCGCTATTGCCATGCTCTGTGTAATCTTGATAAAGCCGATGTCTGCCACGTTGTACGCAGTTTGCTCTGCGATGGTGCTTTTATTTTTGAAAGCAACCAAGTTATTTTGGTCAGCGCTATGTGCTTACAAAGAGGCCAAGCAGGTGCGGGGGGCTAGGTTTTGTCAATTCGTTGATTGCTAACAAGTCACATCGTGTAGCAGTGGACAAGGGAGAGTCTTTGTTGGGCTTTTATAGCTTTGATAAAGCTATAGCACAGTTAAAAGGTGCAAAAACACCACGACCGTGCCAGGGTCGGGCTTCGAATCTAGACCTGACCCTGTTCTCGTGCTGACCCTGTTCTCGGACCCCAGGCGACTACCGGGAATATTTTGGATGCAGTCAGGGACTCAAGGATGGGCTAATGCACCAGACCCAATCCAAAATCAATTACTCTGACCCCTTTGATGCTACTCCCCTGCTTGACCCTACTCCCCTGCTACTCCCCTGTGACCCTACTCCCCTGACCCTACTCCCCTCTGTCGGGCAAAAAAAGAAAAAGCCTCCCGAAGGAGGCTTTTTTAGTTCAGCCAAAAGTAATTTTTAGCGACAGTTTGAAGGAGCGAACTGCGCTGCTAATGAACCATTGCCTCCAAGTCTAGCTGCTACTGCGCCTGCAGCATTACAGTTCCATGTAATTGCATTTGTTGGAGGTGTACCAACTGCTAATACAGCTCCACCTAGCCCGCCGTCACGTGGGTTCAAAAAGAGTGTGCCACCCCCCGCGTTGGCACCATAAGTAATAACTATTTGGCCGGTAAGGGGAGTAATTGTGAGGTTTGCAACGTTTGGTGTAGCGACAAAGGCTACTAAGCCTGCTCCAAATGCTGCTCCATTTGCAGCGTTTTCAGCGACGATCACTTTATATTCGCTAGCGAGGCTAAGCCCTTCGGTGACACGAGCACGAATGGTATAGTTCTGATAAGCCGGAATCGCAATCGCTGCCAAAATACCGATAATCGCCACAACGATCATCAGTTCGATAAGGGTGAAACCTTTTTGCGCCGCAAGGGTGCGTTGTAAGTTTTGTACACGTTTCATGGTGTTCTCCTGATTAAAAAAATAAATCTATAAAATGGTCGGTGGCGCTGCTTTTTATATTCTACAACGTTGCCGTCTGTGAATGTACTTAGCACAGCCTGTGCCAGTTTTGCTTATGAGCGTGAATAATTTAAAATTATAACTAATTCATGCGTTTAGCATTTGCCTCGCTAGAATGGTTAGCGGTGCAAAGGGCGTGTTCTTTAATTTTTGCGTTTAAGCCTGTTGATTTTCAACACATTATTGTTGATAAAGAACAGTTTTGTGAGGCATTGATAGTAAATCAAGGTGGTTGTTTTATGGCTGCTTTCCGATATGACCATTGCATATAGTCATTTTGACTATTAGAATGACCCTACATTTACTCGTCACTTGCAGGAGCACATTATGGAAATGTCAAAATCTGAATTTAAGGCTCATGCGTTGGAAGTATTTAGAGGCATTGAACAGAATGGTGAAACCATCATTATTACTGATCGTGGTACGCCTAAGTTAGAAATCAGGAAAATCAGCAGGCAGCAAGTTAGCCCAATACAGTTATTAAAAGGCAGTGTCATTAAATATGATTTGGCAACCGCTCCTGTGGCTGTTAATGATTGGGATAACGCATGATGCTTGTGATTGATACACATGTATTGGTTTGGTTTGTTAATGGCTCGGACGAATTATCAACGACTGCTAAGAAGGCTATTGACGCGATAATGACCAAGGGCGGCGAGATTATTATATCCTCTATATCGGCTTGGGAAATCGCAATGTTGATCGAGAAAAAACGCCTGGTTTTGAGTATGGATATTGAAAACTGGCTGGAACAGGTAGAACAAATTGAAGGTTTTCGGTTTATGCCGGTAGATAATGAGATTAGCTATAAATCAACGATGTTGCCGGGAGAGTTTCATAAAGACCCGGCGGATAGAATGATCGTGGCGACCGCTAGAAAACTTGCCGTTGCTTTGGTCACGGCTGATGAACAAATCAGGGATTATCAACACGTTAAAACTATTTGGTAAAAGGTAATTTAGGGTTGAGGTAAATTACTCTATGCCCAGTTTTCTCAGTCTATAGCGTAGGGCGTTGAATGAAATGCCGAGCACTTTTGCCGCCTGGGTTTTATTGTGTCCGGTTTGTTCTAGTGCCTTGAGAATACTGGTTTTTTCGGTGCAATCGAGTTGTGTGTCCAGGGTCGCTTCTGTGCCATCTATACTTGTCTGTGGCAGGTTAAGGTCATGGGCATTAATGCTGTTGTCTTCACACAGGGTCATCGCACGTTCAAGAATATTCTCCAGTTCACGCACATTGCCAGGAAAGTCGTAGTGTTGCAGGACGGCTATGGCGTCATCTTTAAGCTCAGGTTTGGGCACTTCATGTGTTGTTGCCAGTTGTTCAAGTAAATAAGTGGCGAGGTCGGCAATGTCTGTGCGGCGATCACGCAGGCTGGGCATGGTCAGTTCAATGACGTTAATGCGATAAAATAAGTCTTGTCTGAATTGGTTGTTTGTTACCAGAGTGGCCAGATTTTTATGCGTTGCGCTGAGTATTCTAACGTTGACGGCGATTTCCTCATTAGCGCCGACGGGACGTACCGATTTTTCCTGAATGGCGCGTAATAGTTTGACTTGCATAGCCAGTGGCAGGTCGGCGACTTCATCAAGAAACAAGGTGCCACCCTGGGCACTTTGAAACAGGCCGGGGTTATCGTTATGGGCACCGGTAAAGCTGCCTTTTTTATGACCAAAAAATTCGCTTTCCATGAGTTCGCTGGGTATGGCACCACAGTTAACGGCAACAAAGGGTTTGTCGCTGCGCGCGCCATGATCGTGAATCATGCGCGCGGCCAGTTCTTTACCGGTGCCGGATTCGCCGCTGATGTAAACAGGCGCCTGGCTACGGGCAAGTTTAACTATCGTGTTGCGCGTTGATTGCATGACGGCTGAGTTGCCCAGCAACTGTAATTGTTTTGTTGCTGGTGAAGGCTTTGGTTTACTCAAACGCAGCGCGGTATCGACTAGGTCACGTAAATTATTGAGGTCGATGGGTTTTGCTACAAAATCATAGGCACCAGCTTTAAGGGCGTTAATTGCTGTTTCCATATTGCCGTGTGCGGTAATCATGGCGACAGGGGTTTTGGCGTAATGTTGTTGGATATGCTTGACCAGTTCGATGCCATCGCCGTCGGGTAAATTCATATCGGTGAGGCAGACATCAAAGCTTTGTTCGGCAAGCAGCGCTTTACCTTCAGCAATATTAGCCGCGGCCTGGGTGTTGATACCCATGCGTGCTAGCGTAATCTCCAGCAGTTCGCGAATATCGGGTTCGTCGTCGACAATAAGTGCTATGTGTGCTTTGGATGTGCTGGCCTGATTCATTGTTAAGCAGCCTGATGTTGGTGCCGCGTGTCGGTAAAGTGAAGTCGAAAACAGGCGCCAGTCTCTTTGCTTTGCGTCCCTTGTGCATCAGGAACGCTTTGTATGTAATGTAGATGTGACTGGTTGTTGGCGCATAGCTCGCGTGCGATATAGAGCCCAAGCCCGGTACCTGAATTGTTGGTGGTAAAGAATGGTTCGAAAATTTTATCGAGCATAGCCTGGGCGATACCCGGGCCCTGGTCGGTGACATCCAGTATAGGTAAATAGCTTTTGTCATCATGGCCTAGGTTTAAGCCTATTTTGACATTGTCAGGATCGGGTTGGCCGTGGCGCAGTGCGTTGGCGCAAAGATTCCAGACTACCTGGTGCAGATGGCTAGGGTCGAAATTAGCAGTATACGAGGTGTTCCCCATGTTTTCGCCGGGCTTGCCCCGTGCTTGACACGGGGTGCTGGCGCTAGTGAGTTGAATGTTATGTTCATTGAGGCTCATACTTTGGCAAAATTCAGCTTTGAATTGTTCAAGCCACGCGACGAGATCAATAGTCTCGGCATGTATTGCTTTGCGTTGGCTCAGTTGCATGACGTTATCGACGATCCTGTCCAGCCGTTTGGATTGTTGGCTAATAATCTCGGTTAAACGTTGGTCGTTTTTATGAATGTCTGCGGATTCGGCTAATAGCTGACCAGCGTGACTAATAGCACCTAAGGGGTTACGAATTTCATGGGCAATGCTAGCGGTAAGCCGCCCCAGGGAGGCCAGCTTTAGTTGCTGTGCTTGTTGTGCAAGCGCAGTGTTATCTTCGAGAAATATGAGCGTGCCAGCATTTTCTCCTTTTCTTCCGAGATGAGCAAAACGCGGCATCAATTCGCGAGAACCTTGTTGAACTTGTATGGAGCTTGGTTGGTATTGCCCGTCTTGTTGCCAGCGTAGTAGCTCTCTTTTCAAGTCAGGATGTATGTCAAAGCATTGTGCCGTACTTTTTTCGTCTACGGATAATAATTCTTTCGTTGCTTGATTCATCAATTGTGGTTGGTTGTTGCTGCCGAGTACGAGTACACCAGTTTGCATACGTTGAATAACATAACGCGTTAATTGCTCCATGGTTAGCAGGTCGCCGCCACGTTGCTGCGCTAAATTTTCACTGCTACGAATACGTTGCGCAAGATAAGTAGCCAGTATGGCTGTAGCGAAGAAAGTAATGCCCAAGGTTCCAGCATGGGCATAACTGATGGTATGAGAATAAAAGGTGTCTATGAGCACAGCAAAGCTGGCTAAGGCGGCAAAAAATAGCGCGTTACGGCCAGTGCTAAGTACGCTACCACCGGCCACAGAAACTGCGATGAGCACCATAATATCGCCACCAAAACTGCCGCCAAAGTGGCCTAGCAGAGTGATGGCAATAATGTCAGTAATAACATGCAGACTAATTTGCGTATTGAAATAGGGTGTTTGTGTTGAAACTGTCCATAAATAAAATAGGCTAAAAATGAGATAACAAATACTTATTACAGCAATTGGTGTTGAATTGATGTTGCCGAATAAATCGTGATAATTCTCAGTGAGCAATAGCACACACAGGCTGCTGCTGATGAGTAAGCGGTAAAAATTGAACAGTTGCAGCGGACGCCAAGTATTGCTGGTGTCATCTTGATGGCTTGCTGCCCCAGCTTGACGCCGGTCGGAGCCGCTATAGCTTGGTGGCGTGTTGGTGTTTGGCCAATAGTTGGCTTTTGTGCTCATGGCTACAGTAATCGGCCGCAGTCAATCAAGTTTTAACGATGAGCCTTATAAAAGCTTGATAGATTCCCTGGCGCTTGCAATCGCTATTGTCAGGCGGGCAATAGAAATGCCCGTTTTCTACTACAGCAGTCTCTTTGGGAAGATGAATGCCGCAGGCTTGGCACTGAACGAGATTGCCACTGAGTTGTTTGTCTGGCTTTGCAGCTTGTATTGCAAGCGTATGTCGCCGTTGCTGGATAGCGCGATAGACTCGAAAGCCAAGCCAAATCAACAGCGCAAGAATAATAAGCTTAGTAATGCCCATAGTTTCTAGAGCCTGTTAACACTATAAACATGGCAGCGACGGAGGCCATTTTTTCGCAGGACAAGGCGCAGTGAGCGCCGTGTACTTGCGGTACACAAGCGAGTTGCAACGCAGGGCTGCGGAAAAATGACCCCGTCCTTTCGGGTTGCGCGCCAAATCGGGTCATGCAGCGTTACTTGTCGTTCATTTAGCATCACTAAATCTCTCTCCTCGCGCCTCGCATGGCCTGGTTTGGCGCGCAACGCTGACATGTTTATAGTGTTAACAGGCTCTAAAACGATCTTTTCACTGAGAATTCAGCTAAAGCTAATAAGGCTTGCCGGTAGGGTGTGTCGGCGACATTGGCTAATGCTTGGCTGGCCTTATCAGCCTCCTTGGCTGCGCAGTCGGCAGTGTAGGTGATGGCACCGGTCGATTCAATCGCGGCGATAATAGCGGGTAGTTTGTCGCGGCCATTTTCTTCTATTGCATCACGAATGATGTCTGCCTGGTCTTTGCTGCCATTGTTCATGGCATAGATCAATGGCAGGGTGGGCTTGCCTTCAGCCAGGTCATCACCGATATTTTTGCCTAATTCTTTTGAGCTGGCGCTGTAGTCTAGTACGTCGTCAATGAGTTGAAAGGCGGTGCCTAGGTGCATGCCATAATCGGCCATGGCTTGCTCGGTTTGGGTGTCTGATTCAGTGAGTACGGCGCCGACCTGGGTTGCAGCCTGAAATAATTTTGCAGTTTTTGAGCGAATCACTTCTAAATAGCGTTCTTCAGTGGTATCAGGGTCGTGACAGTTCAGTAGTTGCAATACTTCACCTTCAGCAATGGTGTTAGTGGCGTGAGCAAGAATTTCCATAATTCGCATATTGCCAGCCTCGACCATCATTTCAAAGGCGCGTGAATAGAGAAAGTCGCCGACCAGCACACTTGCCTCATTACCCCACAAAGCATTAGCTGTTTCTTGGCCGCGGCGCATTGTCGAAGTATCAACAACATCATCATGGAGCAAAGTAGCGGTATGGATAAACTCGATAATCGCCGCAATAAGCTGGTGTTTTTTACCCTGATAGCCGAGAGCCCCTGCGGACAGCAGTACTAATTGTGGGCGTAATCGTTTGCCACCGCTGTTGACGATATAGCTGCCAAGCTGGTTGATCAGCACCACATCTGAGCTTAAACGTTGACCAATAAGCTCGTCTACAGCCTGCATATCCTCTGCTATCAGGGCGCTTACCTTGTCGAGTGCCATCATGGTTGAGTGCTGCTGAGAAGTGAATAGTGTGTCACAAGCCATTTGCGACACTTAAATAGTGCGAGTAAATTGACGTGAAGAATAGCACAAGATACAATACCCGGCTTACTCGAATATATAGGGATCGATGCTGTGTCATACGCGGTGATCAAAACGGGCGGTAAACAATACCGTGTCGCAAAAGGCGACGTCGTTGAAGTAGAAAAGATTGTAGCGAACGAAGGCGATAGCGTCGAGCTCAGCGATGTATTAATGGTTGTTGATGGCGATAGCGTGACCATCGGCGCGCCGTTTATCGACGGTGCTAAGGTAACTGCCAAAGTGTGCGCTCATGGCCGTGGCGCCAAGATTCGTATTATCAAGTTTCGTCGGCGCAAGCACTATCGTCGACAGGCTGGACATCGTCAGCATTTTACTCAATTAGAAGTCACTGGCATTAGCGCCTAGTGTTTTAAGCGTACGGAGAAACAAGTATGGCTCATAAAAAAGCAGGTGGTAGTACGCGTAATGGCCGCGATTCCGAGTCGAAACGGCTTGGCGTTAAGCGTTATGGTGGTGAAGTGATCAACGCGGGCAGCATTATTCTGCGCCAGCGTGGTACGCGTGTTCATGCGGGTGAAAATGTTGGCTTAGGTCGTGATCACACCTTGTTTGCTAAGGTTGATGGCCGTGTCGCTTTCGCCAGAAAAGGCTCAAAACTACGTCAATTTGTTAGTGTGGTTGCTGAGTAGGACCTGTTTGGATAGTCTGTAAAATTTGATAAAAACCCCGCTTAGGCGGGGTTTTTTGTTTGTGCAGTGTAAACAACTAAATCATTACTATGAAATTCGTTGACGAAACCACAATAAAAGTACAGGCAGGCAAGGGCGGTGATGGCTGTCTTGGTTTTCGTCGTGAAAAATACATTCCTTTTGGTGGGCCTGATGGCGGTGATGGTGGTGATGGCGGTTCGGTTTATTTGATCGCCGATGTCAATCTTAATACTCTGGTCGACTTTCGTGTGCGACGTCAATTCAAAGCGACGAATGGTGAGCAAGGTCGCGGTCAAAATTGCACCGGTGCGGCGGGCAATGATATCGAGATTCGCGTGCCTGTCGGTACCATGGTGACCGATGAAGGCACCGATGAAATTATTGGTGATATGACGGTGAACGGTCAGCGTATGTTGGTGGCCAAAGGCGGCTTTCATGGCCTTGGTAATACGCGCTTTAAAAGCAGTGTTAATCGTGCGCCACGGCAAACCAGCAAGGGGTCGCCGGGCGATTTGCGAATGTTGCGGCTGGAATTAAAACTGTTGGCCGACGTTGGCTTGCTTGGTTTGCCTAATGCGGGAAAATCGACACTCATTCGTGCTGTGTCGGCAGCACGACCACGTGTTGCCGATTATCCATTTACTACGCTTTATCCTAACTTGGGCGTTGTCTCTGTCCATGATTACAAAAGCTTCGTCATCGCTGATATCCCTGGCATTATCGAAGGTGCTGCTGAGGGTGCCGGTTTAGGCATACAATTTTTAAAGCATATTAGTCGTACCCGTATCCTCTTACATTTGGTGGATATAGGTAGCGTTGAATCTGCCGAACAAGCCATTACCGATATTCGTACGATCGAACATGAGCTGGTGAAATACAATGAAGAGCTGGGCGGCCGTGAGCGCTGGTTAGTATTGACGAAAACGGATTTGCTGTTGGCTGAGGAAGTGGATGAAAGGCGCGATAAAATTCAACAAGCACTATGCTGGCAAGGTCCTCTATATACCGTTGCGGCCATTAGTAAACAAGGCACGCGCCAGCTAATATCTGATTTGATGGCAGTGATTGAGGAGACCAATCAGCAGCGCGATGAATCAGCTCAATTGCAATTGCAATCAAAATATGCGCCTATTGACGAGCAAGACCCCGCGCAAGATGGATAAGCAGTTGTTGAATAAGCTCATGATGCTTGTGTTCTACAGGGCAAATGACTGATGGGTTCAGCTAAACAATCATCACGACAATTATTGGCGCAAGGCCAATGTTGGGTCGTCAAGATTGGCAGCGCGCTTATCACCAATGATGGCCAAGGGTTAGATAGTGTACGCATCGATGGCTGGATTGCTCAGCTAGCATCACTGCGCAGGCAAGGCATTGATGTCGTTGTTGTGTCCTCTGGAGCTATCGCTGAGGGTATGCAGCGCCTAGGTTGGCAACAGCGGCCTCATGCCTTGTTTGAGTTACAGGCCGCGGCTGCGGTTGGCCAAAGTGGTGTGTCTGAAATCTATACGCGTGGCTTTCAACGTTATGGCTTACACGCAGCGCAAATTCTCTTAACCCATGATGATTTATCGGATCGAAAACGCTATCTCAATGCGCGCTCGACACTTAAAACCTTACTTGATCTGAATGTGGTGCCAATCGTCAACGAGAACGACACGGTAGTCACGGAAGAAATCCGTTTTGGTGATAACGATAATCTGGCTGGCATGGTGGCTAATTTAATCGAAGCCGATGCCTTGTTGATTCTGACTGACCAGCCAGGTCTTTGCACGGCAGATCCACGCACGGATGATGACGCCAAGCTTATCGAAGAGACCGCCATTGATGACCCTGCGCTCGATACTATGGTGAAACCTGGTGCAGGCGCATTGGGCCGCGGTGGTATGGTGACAAAACTGCGCGGTGCTCGCCTGGCAGCACGGTCGGGTGCAATAACCGTGATTGCCGATGGCCGCGAGCCTGATGTGATTTCACGTGTGTTCGCGGGTGAGCCGCTCGGTACCTTGCTTTTGCCTGGGCATGAACCTATTGCCGCGAGGAAAAGCTGGCTTGCTGGCCATTTGCAAGTCAAAGGAACACTGGTGTTGGACGACGGTGCCGTACAAGTGTTGCGTCAGCGCGGCAGCAGTTTATTAGCCGTGGGCGTCAGCGCTGTTAAAGGTGATTTCATTCGTGGTGATGCAGTTGAATGTGTCGATAGCAACGGTCAACAAGTCGCGCTGGGGTTAATCAACTACGGAGCTGATGAAACACGTGAGATTAAGGGTGTTAGTAGCGACAAGATTGAGCAGATACTGGGCTACGTCGACGAGTCTGAATTGATTCATCGCGATAATCTGGTGTTAACTTAGGGGGGTATTAACGTAAGAGCTTGGCTAAGCAGGCAGCCTTGGCTTGATCTGCCAGGGTGTACAGCTACGCGACTTGATGCGGTAGCTGTAGATTAAACAGTGCTTAGGCGGACATGGCGCGAATGTGGCCGTTGAGACGGCTTTTATGGCGTGCTGCCTTGTTTTTGTTAATGATGCCTTTGCTTGTCATGCGATCAATGGTGGGCACAGCGGCTTTATAGGCATCTGCGGCTTTATCTTTCTCGCCCGCCTCAATAGCGTGGACAATTTTTTTAATGGCAGTACGAAATGCTGAACGCTGTGCAGAGTTTTGAATGCGGCGTTGTTCGGCTTGACGTGCGCGTTTTTTGGCTTGAGCAGAGTTTGCCAAGATGTAGCTCCAAAAGCAATTTTCAAGCCGATCATTATCGGTATATAGTCAATAGATGTCAAACTTTATGCTAATTTTATCCTGAAAGCCGTGAAGTTCGCTACACTGGCCATCCCATACTTCAAAGGCTTGCAGTCGTTTCGTGAGCAAAGGCTTACTCAAATCCTCGATTAGCGTCAGTGCCATGACGTTTTTGTCGCGCATACTCGGCTTTGTTCGTGATGTGATTATTGCGCGAATTTTTGGCGCAAGTTTGGTCGCCGACGCATTTTTATCGCCTTTAAGATCCCTAATTTCCTCCGTCGTCTATTCGCTGAAGGTGCATTTTCACTGGCATTTGTTCCTGTTTTCGCAGAATACAAGGAGCAGCGCGGTGAAGCTGAGGTAAAGCGTTTGGCAGATGGGGTTGCGGCTTCGCTTGGTTTGATTTTGTTGGTGGTGACGCTTATCGGCGTGTTGGCAGCACCGCTTTTGGTGATGATTTTTGCGCCGGGTTTTATTGGCAATGAGGGTAAATTTGAGTTGGCAGCCGACATGCTGCGTATCACCTTCCCTTATATCTTTTTTATCTCACTCACTGCTTTTGCTGGCAGCATTCTTAATACCTATGGCCGTTTTGCTGTACCGGCATTTACCCCGGTACTGCTTAATATCTCATTGATTTTCGCAGCCATTGTTATGGCGCCTTATTTTGATCAACCCATTATGGCCCTGGCGTGGGGAGTATTTATCGCTGGTGTCGCACAACTATTATTTCAATTGCCTTTTTTGGCCAAGATCAACATGCTGCCACGGCCACGTCGAGGTGCCGATGTTGAAGGTGTTAGGCGCATAAAAAAATTGATGTTGCCAGCCATATTTGGCTCATCAGTGGCGCAGATTAATTTATTGATCGACACCTTAATAGCCTCGTTTTTAGTGACTGGCAGTATCAGTTGGCTGTACTACTCAGATCGTTTGGTTGAATTCCCTTTGGGTGTTTTTGGCGTCGCCTTGGCGACGGTGATTTTACCCAAATTGTCACAGCAACATACCTTGGCTTCACCAGTACAATTTTCTCATACCTTAGATTGGGCTTTGCGCTGGGTGTTGGTCATTGCCGCGCCCGCTACGGTAGGGCTGATGTTATTAGCAGAGCCAATGTTAGTGACGCTGTTTCAGTACGGTGCGTTTAGCCAACACGATGTCACTATGGCTGGCAAAAGTTTGTTAGCGTATTCGCTGGGTTTGGGCGCTTTCATTATGGTGAAAATATTGGCGGCGGGATTTTATTCACGTTATGACATGAAAACGCCGGTAAAGATCGCCATTATCGCCATGGTCGTAAATATGGTGCTGAACCTTGTTTTGGTTTTCCCCTTGGCGCACGCAGGTTTAGCATTGGCCACCTCTTTGTCGGCCTGGTTAAACGCGATATGTTTACTTTATTTATTGCAGCGTGAAGGCATTTATCAACCTTGTTCTGGCTGGACTGCGTTATTTCTACGTACCTTGATAGCGACCTTGTTGATGGCGCTGGTTTTATTTTTCTTGGCGCCTGCTGTGTCAGAGTGGCTTGATAAGGTTTGGTATCAACGTGGTTTGAATTTAGCGCTGTGGTTATTAATTGCAACGGTGGTTTATTTAGTTTGCTTGCTCGCATCAGGTTTGCGTTGGCGTCATCTGGTGAATGAGCAAGCGTCCGCTGAGGGGCAGAATAAAGATCAGGGTCAAGCATGAGGCTGATTCGTGGCTTGGCTGGGTTATCGTTGTGGCAACACAACAGTGCAGTGACTATTGGTAACTTTGATGGCATTCATCGTGGTCACCAACAGATGTTGGCGCGATTGTGCAACAAAGCTAAGCAGCTTGGTGTGCCCTCTGTTTTAATCAGCTTTGAGCCGCTACCGCATGAGTTTTTTGCTTCCTTAAACCAAGAAAAAAAGCCTATTCGGGTCATGGCTCGGCTTATGGGCTTGCGTCAAAAACTGGAATATTTATCAGCCAATACAGACCTTGATGCGGTGCTGTGTTTGCCCTTTAATCAAGCCTTGTCCGGGCTGCCAGCCGAGCAATTTACTAACGATATATTGCTTGCTGGTTTGTCAGCCAAATATGTTTTGTTGGGCGATGATTTTCGTTTTGGCCACCAACGCCAAGGTGATTTTAAATTGCTACAGCAACTGTCGGTCAACGCTGATTTTGTTGTTGAGTCAATGGCCAGTGTTGAGGTTGATGGCGCTCGTGTCAGCAGTAGTCGTGTGCGATCAGCCTTGATAGCGGGCGATTTGTTGCAGGCGAGTAGCTTATTGGGGCGACCTTACCGATTGTCTGGGCGAATAGTAAAAGGAGACGAATTAGGCCGAACCCTGGGCTACCCTACTGCTAATATTCATCTGCGTCATCAGACTGCTTTAGCAGGCGTGTTTGCAGTGCTGGTGCAGGGGCTTGATAAGAGTGCCCGTTTGGGCATGGCGAATATTGGTTTTCGTCCCACGGTGAACGGGCGAGACTACCGCTTTGAAGTACACTTGCTTGATTTTGACGAGGATATTTATGGTCGTTATGTTGAAGTTGACATTGTTGCTAAGTTGCGTGATGAGCAGCGCTTTGATTGCTTGGCCGACTTAAAAGCGCAGTTGGTTGTTGATGAGCGTGCTGCGCGAGATTATTTTGCTCAGCAAGCTGACGGGTAAAGATAAAATCGTCAAGATGAAATTAGCCAAGGTAAAACTACTGGCAGCAAACGCCATAATCACTGATAATAAGCGGTTTTTGAAGCATAAAGTTCTTAGCCATAATGAGTGAATATAAAAGCACCTTAAACCTTCCCAAAACTGCTTTTCCAATGAAAGGTAATCTGGCTCAGCGTGAGCCCGAGAGGCTTAAGCGTTGGCAGGAAGATAATCTCTATGCGCAAGTACGCGCTGCTTGTGATGGCCGGCCGCTTTATGTGCTGCATGATGGGCCTCCCTATGCTAACGGCGAAATCCATATTGGTCATGCCGTTAACAAGATTTTAAAAGACATCATTATCAAGTCCAAGACCTTAAGTGGTTTTGATGCTGACTATGTGCCGGGCTGGGATTGCCACGGTTTACCGATTGAATTGATGGTGGAAAAAAAGATTGGTAAGGCCGGACATAAAGTCGATGCCAAGACGTTTCGCCAAGCCTGTCGCGATTATGCCGCCAAGCAAGTGGATAAACAACGGACAGATTTCATTCGTCTTGGCGTGGTGGGCGATTGGCAAAATCCGTATCGCACAATGGATTATAAATTTGAAGCAAACATTGTGCGTAGCCTGGGCAAGATTATTAAAGCGGGTCATATAAGCCAGGGTTTTAAACCGGTTTATTGGTGCACAGATTGTGGTTCTGCTTTGGCCGAGGCCGAGGTTGAATATCAAGATAAACAATCACCGGCCATCGATGTTAAATTTAACTTTGTTGATGTCGCCGCACTGTCTAAAATTGCTAATGTTTCTTTGCCAGGCAATGCCAAGGCGTCTGTTGTTATATGGACAACCACACCGTGGACTTTGCCGGCAAACCAGGCCGTGTGTCTGCATCCTGATGTTGATTATGCGATAGTGGAAATAGCTAGCAAACAGGGGGCAGAATATTTGTTATTGGCAGAGGTGTTGATCGAGTCTGCCATCGGGCGTTACAACGTTACTGAGCATAACGTGCTGGCCACGATAAAAGGCCAACACCTAGAAGGCGTGAAGCTGACGCACCCGTTTTACGATAGACAAGTGCCGGTTATTCTTGGCGATCATGTCACGGCTGAATCCGGCACCGGTGCAGTACATACTGCCCCTGGTCATGGCCAGGATGACTATGTTGTTGGTTTGACGTACGGTTTGCCTGTCGATAATCCTGTAGCAAGTAACGGTGTATTTGTTGAAGGGACTGAGTATGTAGCGGGTCATCACATATTTAAGGCCAATGCACTGGTGATTGATTTGTTGGTTGAACGCAAAGCTTTGCTCAATCATGTTCCTATTAATCACAGTTACCCACACTGTTGGCGTCACAAAACCCCCTTGATATTTAGAGCGACACCACAGTGGTTTATCAGTATGCAACAACAAGGTCTGCGTGATCGGGTGATGAAAAGTATCGACACCGTTGAATGGTTGCCAGCTTGGGGTAAAGCACGAATTGAATCGATGCTTGAAAATCGACCGGATTGGTGTATCTCACGTCAGCGCACCTGGGGGGTGCCGATTGCATTGTTTATTGATAAAGAAACCGGCGCTTTGCACCCGGACACTGAACAGTTAATCGAACAGGTTGCGCTGTTGATTGAAGAATCCGGCATTGATGCCTGGTTTGATTTGTCACCGTCAGATATTGGGGTCGATGAAAGTCGTTATGACAAAGTTACCGATACCCTGGATGTCTGGTTTGATTCCGGTGTTAGTCATGCAGCCGTTTTAGGTCAGCGTGACAGCTTACCTTTTCCTGCTGATTTGTACTTAGAAGGTTCAGACCAACATCGCGGCTGGTTTCAATCGTCTTTGTTAAGTTCAGTTGCGATGCATGCAGATGCGGGCGCGGATGCTTGTTATGGTGCGCCCTATAAAGCCGTGTTAACGCATGGTTTTACCGTTGACGCCAAGGGCATGAAGATGTCCAAATCCAAGGGTAATGTCATTGCACCGCAAAAAGTGATGAACCAGCTGGGTGCTGATGTCCTGCGT
>JAESQP010000066.1 GCA_016765075.1 Gammaproteobacteria bacterium | reverse complement strand
ACGCCGATGCCGAAATCTATTTGCACGGTGGCCATCTCACCCATTTTCAGCCGAAAAATACGCCAGCCGTTATCTGGATGAGCGAGCAAGCCCTGTTTACTAAAGATAAAGCTATTCGTGGTGGCATTCCTATTTGTTGGCCCTGGTTTGGTCCGCATACTACAGATAGCAGCCTACCGCAACATGGTTTTGCGCGAAATTCTGAATGGTCTGTTATAGCAAGCGAGTCGTTTCCAGATGGGAGTACACGCCTATGTTTAGGTTTGCAAGGTGACGGCGCTAGCTCACTGTGGCCACACCCCTTTGAATTGGTGTTAGCGGTCACTGTTGGCATACAACTACAGTTAGCATTAACCGCGATGAATACAGGTTCTGAGTCAATTGAGTTAGGCGCGGCTTTTCATACGTATTTTACTGTCGGTGATAGCAGTGTGATACGTGTTAGTGGCCTCGATGGCTGTGAATATCTCGATAAACCTGATAATTATGCATTGAAAAGTCAGCAAGGTGATATCAATATCGCTGGCGAGGTCGATAGAGTTTATCTCCAAACCATGGATGATTGTGTTATTGATGACCCAGTATTAAAGCGAAAAATCGTTATCAGCAAAGAGGGTGGCGCCTCAACTATTGTGTGGAATCCCTGGATGAGGAATGCTAAAGCTATGGCAGATTTTAATGATGATGGCTATCGATCAATGGTGTGTATCGAATCGGCTAATGCGGCGGATGATGTGCGTGTACTTGAACCTGGAGAGTGTCACACATTGGTTCAGAAAATTGCGGTGCAATAGAGCATATAGCGTATATTGACCTTTATTTTTTATCGATGAATGTGTGTAAGCATAAATATTAAATTCTTCATGGGTATTATAGGATACCGTAAGCCAACCGTGAGTTATTGATAGAATGAGAGAAGTTGAAATTTCTAAAGAGCCAGTCGAGCTTTATAAAATTCTCAAATTTGAAGGCATGGCATCCAGTGGTGCCGAAGCGAAGCGAGTTATTGCTGATGGCAAAGTTTTGGTTAATGAAAAAATAGAAACCAGAAAGAGAAAAAAAATTGTTTCAGGCGATACAATAGAATTTGGTGAAGAAAAAATTCAGGTTAAATGTCTGGTTGTTTGAGTAGGGTCCAAACCTTGAACAGAAAAGCCAAAGTAGGGTGCTTGTAATCGTGATGCCTGTCATTCTGGACATATTGATTGTGCTTATACTTTCCTATGCTTCTGTTTTTATAAACGTTGACTTAATGTTTAGATAGGGTGGAATTTTGATAGTGAAAAATGTCAATTTAGTAATCAGAAAAGTCGACATTAAATGATTAAAAGAGCAACTTCTGGCATTGAAATGAGATCTTCAAGCACAAGAAAAAACGTCAAAGAGACGAGCAAACCTGTTGAGCTAAATCAAGCGAAAGTAGGGCGGCTATCACGGCGGCGTAAGAGCCGGTTTTTGAAAGCCGATAGTGCGCTGCGCCGAATAAAACCAGGTGAATATGATTATAAATTCTTAATCGTTTCTAACTGCGTGTTTAGGCTATCAAGTGTTGTATGTAATTCAATTAAACGTGCGCGTTCTTTTTCAACTACGGCTGCGGGCGCTTTTCCGGTGAAGCCTGGGTTGGCGAGTTTCTTGTTGAGCGCGTGATAAATTGAGTTTGTTTTTTCTATCTCTTTATTAAGGCGTTTAAGTTCGGCGTCTTTGTCAATTAAACCTGCCATAGGGATTAAGACTTTCATCTGCCCGACTAATGCAGTAGCAGATTCAGGTGAATTATCACCTACATTAAGCCAGCTAATTTTTTCTAGCTTGGCGAGGCTAATCAAGAAAGGTTTATGTTTGGTGAGATACTGTTGGTCTTGTTCGCCCCCGTCTTGCAGCAGTATGCTGAGACGTTTTGCGGGCGAGATATTGTAGCCACTGCGGATTTTACGTATGCCTAGAACAAAGGCCTTGATCCAGTCAATTTCGTTAACAGCTTGTTGCTCATTAACGAAATCATCCGGTTGCGGATAGCGTTGCAACATAATGGTTTCGCCATCAATGTTTAACAATGGCGCGATACGCTGCCACAGTTCTTCGGTAATAAACGGTGTGATGGGATGAAGTAAGCGCAATATATTTTCTAATACGGACAACAGCGTGTAACGGGTATGGGCTTTGCTAGCTTCATCAATGTCATCATTGTTCAGCAGTGGCTTGGTTAATTCGAGATACCAGTCGCAGTACTCATCCCACACCATGGAATAAATCCCTTGCGCGGCATGGTCGAAGCGATACTTACCGATCTGATCGTTGGTTTGCTCGACACAGTTGCGTAACACACTTTGCATCCAGCGATCGGCGATGGAGGCTTTGCTATCATCTCTGGCGATGCTTTGACCCTCGCAGTTCATCATCACGTAGCGGGTGGCATTCCACAGCTTGTTACAGAAATTGCGATAGCCTTCGATACGTCCCATATCGAATTTAATGTCGCGACCGGTAGATGCCAAGCTGGCAAAGGTAAAGCGCAACGCATCGGTACCAAAGGCGGGGATGCCATCGCTAAAGTCCTGGCGTGTAGCTTTTTCAATTTTGGGCGCCATGTCTGGCTGCATTAAACCGGTAGTGCGTTTATTGACTAAGGTTTCGAGTTCGATACCGTCAATTAGGTCAATGGGGTCAAGCACATTGCCTTTCGATTTCGACATTTTTTGGCCGTGGTTGTCACGTACTAAACCATGGATATAGACTTCTTTAAACGGTACTTCGCCAGTAAATTTTAAGCCCATCATAATCATACGGGCTACCCAGAAAAAGATAATGTCAAACCCAGTAACAAGCACATTACCTGGGTAAAAAGTCTTGAGATCGGCGGTTTGTTCAGGCCAGCCCTGGGTTGAGAAGGGCCAAAGGGCAGAAGAAAACCAGGTGTCGAGAACGTCGTCATCTTGTTTTAATTTTATTTCGCTACCGAGTTTGTGTTTTTGGCGTACTTCATCTTCAGAGCGACCAACGTAAAATTTTCCATTATTGTCATACCAGGCCGGGATGCGATGCCCCCACCAAATTTGACGTGAGATACACCAGTCCTGAATGTTACGCATCCATTCGAAATAGGTATTTTTCCAGTTGTCTGGTACAAAACGAATATCGCCATTTTCAACAGCGGCAATAGCAGGTTCGGCCAGTGGGCCAATTTTTACATACCATTGATCGGTGAGGTAAGGCTCGATTACGCTACCGGAGCGATCACCGCGAGGCACCATAAGCTTATGTGGCCTGGTTTCTTCGAGCAGCCCTTGCTCCTCAAGGAGAGCTAATACGGCTTTACGTGCTTGATAACGTTCAAGGCCATGCAGTTCGGCCGGCAGATCATTTAATAGCTGTGTTAATAATTCAGCGTCATTGGTTTTATCGTCGCTGCACAACACATGGGCATTGTCGTTAAAGATGTTAATCAAGCCACCATTAATTAGTGACCTAATTAATGGATTGTTTTTATGCCGTTGCCAGACCTCGTAGTCGTTAAAATCGTGCGCGGGCGTGATTTTAACGCAACCACTACCAAACTCAGGGTCGACGTAGTCGTCAGTAATGATTGGGATGAGACGGTTAGTGATAGGCAGACGGATAGATTGACCAACAATATCTTTATAGCGGTCATCATCGGGGTGGACGGCGACGGCAGCATCACCCAGCATGGTTTCCGGACGAGTGGTGGCAACGACTAATACTTTATCGCTATCGGCGATGGGGTAACGAATATGCCAGAGGTGACCGTTTTCTTCTTCTGAAATAACTTCCAGATCGGAGACGGCGGTGTGGAGCACAGGATCCCAGTTAACTAAACGTTTGCCGCGATAGATCAGGCCTTCTTCAAACAAACGCACAAAGACTTCTTTGACAGCGTTGGACATGCCGTCATCCATAGTGAAACGTTCACGTGACCAATCGAGTGAGGAACCCATGCGGCGTAATTGCTGCGTAATGGCGCCACCAGATTGTTCTTTCCACTGCCAGACTTTTTTAATAAAGGCATCGCGGCCAAGGTCATGGCGGCTTTTACCCTCTTGTGCTAACTGTCTTTCTACCACCATTTGCGTGGCGATTCCGGCGTGGTCGCTGCCAGCTTGCCATAGCGTGTTATCACCTTGCATACGATGATAACGAATCAATATATCCATCAAGGTGTCTTGAAAGGCATGTCCCATATGCAAGGTGCCAGTGACGTTGGGCGGTGGAATCATAATGCTATAGCTTTGGCGATGATCGCCGCCTTCGCCAGCAGGTTTGAAATAACCGTTGTCTTCCCAGGTGCGATACCAATGGGCTTCGAGTTTTTCAGGTTGGTAGGTTTTTTCCATGAGTGATCTACTGTATTAGTAAGCTGCTGTTGTTTTTATCAGCGAGTTATAAAGAAATTTGGTGTGAGTCGGGTGTGATGCCTTGTTCACGGTAAAAACGAAAATGCTCGCGGCTGATTTTGCGCAATGCATCGGCATCGGCAACGACTTCAGCGATGCGCTCAAACTGCGGATAGAATGAGGGAATATTTTGGCTAAGATTAATTAATAAATCATAGCCATCAGGTACGTGATCACCATAACCAATGACCACGGGTGATTGTGGTGGTGGCTGGGACGCGTCATTGTTGACACGTTCATGTGGCACAAAACTACTTTGACTAAAAGTCCATAACAATTCGTCGAGCTGCTGTGCTTCAACGTCATTATCGACATGAATATAGATACGGTGCTTCAATTTGTAGGCTTTTTCTGCCAGGCGGCAAGTGTAGCGCGTCTGGGTGCTGGTTCCGCCACCAGAGAGAATATAAAAATCGATTTTCATTATTGTTATATGTGTGTCGTATTAATCTTGCGCGCAGCGATCCATTAGGTATTGTGTGAGCAGTGGCACAGGACGGCCTGTTGCACCTTTATTGGTGCCGCTAATCCAAGCCGTGCCGGCAATATCTAAATGTGCCCAACGCATTTTTTTGGTGAAGCGGCCAAGAAAACAGGCGGCGGTAATCGTTCCGGCTTCGCGGCCACCGATATTCTGCATGTCAGCGAAGGGGCTGTTAATCTGTTCGTCGTACTCGGGGCCCATAGGTAGTTGCCAAATCTTGTCATCGCTGATTTTGCTGGCATGCATTAACTCGTTAGTCAGTGTGCTGTTATTACTAAGCACAGCGGATACGTGTTTTCCTAATGCAATTAAACACGCACCTGTCAGTGTGGCAATATCGATAACAGAAGCAGGCTCGAAACGTTCGGCATAGCTGAGTGCGTCACAAAGAATCAAACGGCCTTCGGCATCGGTGTTGAGTATTTCGATGGTTTGGCCTGACATGCTGGTAACGATATCGCCAGGTTTTGTCGCAGTGCTGCTGGGCATGTTCTCCACCGCAGGGATAATACCAATGAGGTTAATAGGTAGTTTCATGTCAGCGACGGCGCTAGCGGTGCCAAAGACACTGGCAGCACCACACATATCGTATTTCATTTCGTCCATGGCGGCGGGTGGCTTGAGTGAAATGCCGCCGGTATCAAAGGTTACACCCTTACCTACTAATACATGAGGCGGTGCTTT